>CAYXDA010000021.1:0-19948 GCA_964463615.1 uncultured Treponema sp. | reverse complement strand
TAGCACTTCAGATTCTGGTTCTGACTGTGGGGGTTCGAATCCTCCTTGGGGAACTAAAGGCTGAACAAATGTTCAGCCTTTTTTATGGCCCCTTCGTATAACGGCTAGTACAGCGGATTCTCATTCCGTCAACAGGAGTTCGATTCTCCTAGGGGCTAAAAAGCTAGTTTATTGCGAAATGAATGAAAAGTTTGCCAATGACTGGTTTTCAAAAACTTTAGGAGAAGACACGAAGTAGTTCTCCTAGGGGCTAGTGAGTAAAGTTTTGAAAAAGGATAACAAGTTCGTTATCCTTTTTTTATTTCAGAAACACCAGGAGAATCGAACTGCGAAACGAGCGCGCCGCCAGGCGAAAAGCCGGCACGGATGCCGGCGACAGCGAGTGAAGACGGCGTGGAGGAAGCAAACAGGAGGTTTGCGCCCGGAACGCTTCGATTCTCCTAGGGGCTAAAAAGCTGGTTTATTGCGAAATGAATGAAAAGTTTGCCAATGACTGGTTTTCAAAAACTTTAGGAGAAGACACGAAGTAGTTCTCCTAGGGGCTAGTGAGTAAAGTTTTGAAAAAGGATAACAAGTTCGTTATCCTTTTTTTTATTTCAGAAACACCAGAAAGACTGTTTGTCTGTTCGGCTGCGGACAGGGATGTCCGCAAAGAGCGCTTGAATACGCAAAGCGTATGAAATAAATCAAAAATACAGGATGTATTTTTGATTTTAAAATAGATTTTTGTTATAACGGTTTTTCTTGTTGGACGTAAAAAATAGATGTGCTATAATTGTTTCTATGGATAAAAACACGGCGGAAGAAAATCCGATTTTAGCAGCGAGTTATGATGAACTTTGCGAACTTATAATTAAAATTAAAGATAAAGAAACTCTTGAATCTGTTTTTAGCTGTCTTTTTACGCCGAATGAGCGCAAAGATTTTACGGAACGCTGGCAAATTGTAAAAGAATTGAATGCAAAAACAACACAACGTGAAATAGCAAAAAAATATAATATGTCGCTTTGCAAAATTACTCGTGGTTCAAAAGAATTGCATAGACCGAACAGCGGATTTTTGGAACTTCTTAAATTGTTGGAGCAAAAATAAAGCCTGCTTGCGCCGCTTGCATTGCGTGAGGGATTGTAGCCGCGCGCGAAGCGCGTTGCAAAATTGCAGAATAAAAAACAAGTTTAAAGATTGATTTTTACTGTGTTGCGTACACATTATATTTTTGTGTTTCTGCAATTTTGTAATGGAGCGCGCCAGCGCGGAACGGCGAAAAGCCCGACCTTGAGCGCACGCGAAAGGGCACGCCCGAAAGTCGTCTATTTTTTTTCTGATGGTTTAAGAATATTTGCGGCTTCGCTTCGCTTCCATCGGACTGCTACGGTGTAAGGCGTTTCGTCGTAAATGTTTTTTGCGTCTGTGTCCAGTCCGTAGGAAATTAAGGTTCGGATTGTGCTTGCGCTGCTGGTTCTTGCCGCATAGTGCAAAATTGTATTGCCCTGAATGTCGCTCATTGTACCGGCGAACTTTACGATTCCTTCCAAAAGTTCTTTGTTGTTTTTTTGCAATGCGATTAATGTTGCATTGTTTCCTTTGCTGTCAATTTGAATAAATGGATTTGCGCCTTTTTCCAGCAGAACCAAAGCGAGTTTGTTATAATTCTTTTCTGCTGCTATTCCAAGCGGCGTGTATCCGTTTGCGTTTCTTGTGTCTATCGGATAGTTTGAATCGATTAACATTCTGAGAATTTCGCTTGATTTGTTGTTTTCCACAACAATGTGAAGCGGTGTGTTTCCGTCGCTGTCAGAGATTGTTGTGTCTGTGCCAAGAACCGCTTTGATTATGGATTTGTCCTGGTCAAGACAAAGGCTGAACGGAGTGTTTCCTGTTTTGTCGCGGCTCAGCGGGTTTCCGCCTGCGTTGCGTATTATGTTTATAACGCTGATGTCTGCGGTTGCGGCTGCTTCGTGGTAGGAGTTGCGGCCATTCAAATCCTGGATTTGCGGATTTGCGTTGTATGAAAGAAGCATTGCAATTGTATTTATGTTTCTTGCACGGACGGCATCCATTAAAACGGTTCTTCCGGCGGTATCGCTGGTGTTGGCGTTTGCGCCTTTTTCAAGAAGAAGTTTTGCTATTTCTGTTTTGCCGCCAAGCGCCGCTTCTGCTAACGGGCTTTTTCCGGAAACGTTTTGCGCATTTATGTCGCAGCCAAGTTTTATAAGTTGTGCCGCTGAGTTTGTGTTGCCCCAACGTACTGCAACATGTAATGGTGTGCTTCCTAAGTTGTCGCGAACATTGAATTTGCAGCCTTTTCTTACTAAGAGCGCTATAATCTCCGGGTTATCTGTTTTGCATGCGTTGAAAATTGGTGTTTCGCCGTTTGCGTTTTTTGCTTCTTTTTCTGCACCTTTTTCAATAAGAACTTCTATTGCGTTGTTAAGTTCCCATTCTGCCGCATAATGAAGGGCGGTATTTCCGATTCCATCTGTGTCTTTTATTGTTTTTGATGTTATCAGCCAATCCATTATTGACGGAGTTCTTAAAGCTTGGCTTAGCGGAGAATTGTTTTTGTTGTTTGTGGAAAAAATGTCTGCATTTTTTGCGAGAAGTTTTTCGCCTATAGTTTTTCTGTTTTTTAAAACTGTCAGATAAAGAGCGGTGTTTCCGGCTGAATTTCGTGTATTTACTTCTTCTGTAAGACTTAAAATGTATTGAATTTTCTGCTGGCTTGCATCTGTGCTTATTGCTGTTATAAGCGGAGTGTTTCCGTCTGAATCAAGGCTGTTGATGTTTTCTTTATTAAGAATTGTTTCTAACGTTTTATCGTTTGTTTCGTTTGATTTTAGCGCCATTATAAGCGGTGTGTTGCCTTTTGTATCTTTTGAATTTATGTCTGCGCCGTGTTCTGCGTAGAATTTTACATGCGGTGCGATTTTGTTTTCTATGGCAAGTTCAAGAGGTGTAACGCCGTCTTTGTTTCTTTCGTTTACGACTGCGCCTGCTTTTACAAGAATTTCAAGAATTTCAATAGGAACGTTTGTCATTGTTGCTGTGTGCAGAACAGAATCTCCGTACATATCTTTTTCTGTGATATCTGCTTTGTAAGAAATAAGAAGATTGTAAATTTCTGCTCTGTGTTCTGCCGGAATAATTAAAAGTGCAGGTGTTTTTCCAAGATTGTCTTTTGCGTTTATTGACGCGCCGGAATCAAGCAGCATTTTTGCAATTTCTGTGTGTCCGTAACGTACGGCTTCGTGCAATGGTGTTGCTCCGGAACTGTCTTGAACGTTTGTCTGCGCGTTGTTTTCCAGAAGATATTTTGTAATTGAATTATGACCCGCTATTGCCGCAAAATGCAGAGGTGTTTGCCCGTCTTCAAAACGATAATTTAAGTTGCGGTTTACAATGGCCGCCTGAAAATATTCAAATGGCGGTTCAACTTGTTCGTCGCTGTTCATTATAAGTTCTGCGGCGATTTCGACAATTCCTTCGCTTTCAATATCGTTAAAAGCGTAATCCAGCGGAGTTTTTCCTTCTGAATCTTTTTCTGAAATCGGAATTTGTTTGCGAACGCAGGTTGCAATTGCCATCTCGTCTTTTGTTTCTACAAAGTAGTGAACTATTGTTTTTTGCCGGTCTGCATCGCGGATTTTTCCTGTTTTTTCTGTGATAAAAATATCGTAATAAACAGTATCTTTTGAAAATGCGTTTTCCATTGCAGTTTTTCCTGCTCCGTCGCGTGCAAAAATGTTGCATCCGAAATTTATAAGTTGCTGAGCGGCTTCTCTTGAATTATTTTCTATTGCGACGTGAAGGGGAGTTTGGCTATTGTAGTTCTTAAGGTCTGGATCTGCGCCGTAGCAAAGCAAAAATAGTGTCAGGCTTGCGTCGTTTATTTTTGCCGCAGTATGAAGCGCGGTGTTTCCGTTTTCATCAATTTCGTTGATGTCGTATTTTGAAATAAAACGTGCTTTTGCTTCATCTATTTTTCCTTCCAAAATAAGCTGCTGAATTGAAACTTCCTTTTTTGAAGATGCGCAGCCAAAAAGCGAAATTATAAAAACAAGGCTAAAAAACGATAGAATAAATTTTTTGCTCATATTTCCCCTCTGGTAAAAAAAAACTTTTCTATATAGAGTATCGGAAATAAAAAATAAACGTTTAGAAATTTAATATGGTAAATTTTGGATTTTCAGGAAATATAATTTTTTATGAATTTCTGCAAATTTAATGGAAAAATATTATGCTTTTACAATATATTGCAACAAAAGAATGTGAAGTTCTTTTAAATTTGAAACGTCAAATTTATAAAAAACGTTGGACATATCTTTTTTTACAGTCGATTTGCTTATAAAAAACTGTTCGCTGAGCGCTTCGTAATTTTTTTGCGTTGTAAGATACGTAAGAACAAGTTTTATTTGACGGTCTGTAAGTCCATAATCAGAAAGGTACAGAGTTGAACCGATTGTTGGGAATGTTAATTTTGAGTTGGAAACAGTTTTTGTAGGAACAAGAGTTGTAAGCAAACTTTCAAGCTTTTTATAAATATAAAAATAAAAGCCAAAGAAAAAAAATGAAACGGAAAACTCCAGCACAATTCTGCAAAGTGATCTTTTTGAAAAATTGTAATTTTTTAGAACAAAAAAGGAGTATCCCACAAGAATCAGCATCCATAAAAAAATAACTACCGAAATTTTCTCTTTTAGGTGAACTTTGAAGAATCCGTTTACGAACAAAATTGTTATTGCTGCTGAATAAAGGAAAATTCCTAATGTGTCAAATCCGGTGCAAGTTGTGGAAACTGCCTGTATGCCAAGAATGAAAACTTGCGCTTTATAATTGTTCGGGAAGAGCACAAGTAAAAACGCAAGAAATGCGGAAATGGAATTGATCGCAAAAACTGTATATTCCGGTTTTGGAAAAATTGAGATCTTTGTTGGTTTGTAATTAAAACTCATGACGGATGCAGTTATTAAAACTAGCATTCCTAAGAAGCAAAAAATCCTCATGGGTAAAATTAAAGAATTTTTGTTAGCGGAATCCATATTAGAATTATTATATAGAAGAAGTTTCTAAGTGGCAAATAAAAAAGAATTTTTAAATATTTAAAAATAACCGCAGTTACTAAAAAATAACTTTGGTTATTTTTTAGTAACTGCGGTTATTTCGTAAGAAATTATATTGAGTTTTTCATATGTTTCAGTAGGATTTTAACTGTAAAAAAAAGACAATCAGATTTCTTTAGGTCAAACCTAAGGTGTCGTGCTAAATAGGGGATACGGAGAAAAAGAGAGTTTTGAAGAGTTTATCAGGTCGGAGTGAAAAGGCTGTTCTACGGTTCAATATTTTGTTGAATTGTTGAACAGCCTATTTTTTTGTGTTATTCTATAAGAACGCGACTTTAAAATCATTCCTGAATTGAAAAGTATGCGAAAAAACTAAAACGGCTAACGCCATAGTCGAAAGGAGTTATAAATGGCAAACAACGAAAAAAATCCACACGCATGCACTTTAGACAAAATTATCAGTCTTTGTAAAAGAAGAGGCTTTGTTTATCAGGCTTCGGAAATTTACGGCGGACAGGCAGGTGCTTGGGATTACGGTCCTTTGGGAGTGGAATTTAAACGAAATATTCAGAACGCTTGGTGGCATTATATGACGCAGCTTCATGATGATGTAATTGGTCTTGATTCTGCAATTTTCCAGCACCATACAACTTGGAAAGCGTCTGGACACGTTGATCACTTTTCAGATCCGATGGTTGACTGCCTTGAATGTAACGCGCGTCACAGAGCGGACAAAATGATAGAAGATTTTGTTGCCGCAAATCCGGATAAAGCTCCCGGAAAACCTGTTGACACAATGACTCATGACGAAATGAAAGCGTTTATCGACGCAAATATAAATTGTCCTACTTGCGGAAGCAAAAATCGAAAATACACTGCGGTTAGAGAATTCAACCTTATGTTCAAAACTTATCAGGGACCGATTGCAGACGATTCTCACCTGATTTATCTTCGCCCGGAAACTTGTCAGGGAATTTTCACTGATTTTAAGAATATTGTTCAGTCAAACCGAATGAAAATTCCGTTTGGAGTTGCGCAGGTTGGAAAATCTTTTAGAAATGAAATCATTTTCAAGAACTTTATTTTCAGAACGTGCGAATTTGAGCAGATGGAAATGGAATATTTCTGCAAACCTGGAACAGAAGATGAAACTTTTGAATTCTGGCGAAAAGAGCGATGGAATTTCTATGTAAAATACGGAATTCCTGAAAATCAGCTTAAATGGCACCATCACGATAAATTGGCGCATTATGCAAAAGACGCTTACGATATTACTTATAACTTTCCGATTGGTTTTGAAGAAGTTGAAGGCGTTCATTCGCGCACAGATTTTGATTTGTCGCAGCATCAGCTTTATTCCAAGAAAGATATGTCTTACATTGACCAGGAAGACGGAAACAAAAAATACATTCCCTATGTTGTTGAAACTTCTGCCGGCTTGAACCGAAACTTTTTGATGTTCCTTTGCGAAGCATACGAAGAGGAAAATGTTTCTGAAGATCCTGCTAAAGAAGATTTCAGAACAGTTTTGCATTTGGATCCTCGTCTTGCACCGATTACAGTTGCGGTGCTTCCTTTGATGAAAAAAGATGGTCTTGCGGAAAAAGCAAAAGAGATTCAGCATCATCTGAAAGAAGATTTTGTTACGGATTTTGATGTTTCCGGAACTGTAGGAAAACGCTACCGCCGCCAGGACGAAGTTGGTACTCCATTCTGCGTTACGGTTGACTACGACACAATTCAAGAAACAAAAGAAGACGGCTCTAAAAACGATTTGTTCAACACAGTAACAGTTCGTTTCCGCGATTCGATGAAGCAGGAACGCGTTCATTTGGATGATTTGATTCCGTTCTTGCAAAAATCAATCCGCGAATATAAACCGGTTGCGAAGAAAAATTAGGAATCAAGAACGGAAATCAGGTGATTGAGTCTTTCGAAGTCATGTTATTTCGGCAGGCTTGATCACCATTACTGTAATTATGAATTTGGCGATTGAGGTAATTTCAGAGTGGAATATGTTCGTTTAGGAAAATCAAATTTGATGATTTCTCGCGTGGCTATTGGTGCTATGTCGCTTTCAAAGGTTGGGAGTGATGAAAAAGCCGCTGAACTTATCAGGAATGCGTACAAGCAGGGAATCAATTTTTTTGATACTTCAAGAAATAGTCCGGATTGCGAAAAATTGCTTGGTGATGCGCTGGGCGATATCCGCTCTTCTGTAATGATTGCTTCTAAAACGAGTGCGCAAAGCGGCGCAGAAGTTTTAAGCGACCTTGAGTCAAGTTTGAATGCAATGCATACAGATTCTATTGATTTATATCAGTATGAATCTGATTCTTTTGTTCCTGCTGAAAACGGTACAGATGGAATTTATTCTGCGTTAAAAAATTTAAAAAATACCGGAAAAATAAAAAGTTTAGGATTGGCAACTACAGATTTTGATATTGCGGAAAAAGCTATTTCCAGCGGGCTTTACGACACGGTGCAGTTTCCGTTCAGTATGATTAGTTCTGATGAAACGCGACAGCTTGTTGCTCTTTGCAAGGAAAACGACATTGGTTTTATTGCAATGCAGCCTTTGTGTGGCGGAATTCTTACGTCAATTCCGCTGGCATACGGTTTTTTGCATGAATATGAAAATGTAATTCCGCTTTGGGGCGTTCAGTCTCAGGAAGAACTTGACCAAATTCTTTATTTTAATGAACATCCGCCGGTTGTTGATGAAAAATTTAACGAGGATGTTGAAAAAATCCGCGCGTTCTTTAGTTAATCATTCTCCAATCACATAGCGCAATGGAACAATTTCGTACCCTGCGTCTAAAATTGCGCTTAAAAGAAGATCCAAGTTGTCGTACAGATAACTTTCGCGCGTTCCTCTGGAAATTCCCACTGTTACTGGAATTATTTTTTCTCCGCCTTCCAGCATCTTCATATAAAAATCAATAAGTTTGCCTGGTGAAAGATATTTTCCTTTGCCAGAAACTGCCTGTTCCAAAGTTACATTGTCAAAAACTGCAAAGTTCGGAGAAACATATTCGTAGCCGGCTTTTTTTCCGTCTTGAATTATTTTTTCTGTAGCGTCATAGTCAGGCGCGTGCCACATAAGTGAAAGTTCTTTTCCGGTCGCAATGTTGAATTCATCTTCGTTTCTTGCAAGTCCGCGGCGAATGTAATCTTCGTTAAGGATAAATCCCGGCTGAGTGAGTTTTGCGGTCGAAAAGAACATTGAAGCGCATTCGTTTCTGCTTAGTGCAATTTGATTTGTTTCATTCGGATAGCGGCGGATGAATTCTCCGTTCAAAAAGAAAGTTCCGCTTACTAAATATCTGTTCAAAGTGTAAAGTATGTTTGTAAGGCCGTCTGCATTGTCGTATGCATCAAAGATGAGCGCAACTTTTTTGCTCTCCGGAACTTTTTTTATGCTTTCCGGGTAGGCCGCTCTTGTTACCGCTTTTCCTGAAAGAGTGCGGATATAAAGCGCATTTTCAAAAAACGGATTTGGCGTTTCGCCGCAAAAAACGCGGTAACGTCCGTTTCGCAGAACATTTTTGTGCGGTTCGTAGTTTTTGGAAGAATTTGTCTGCGCAGTTAATGTTTCATTTTTAATAGAATTTTCTGTCTGTCCAGTTTGTGATTGGTCTTTTTCCAGAGCTTTGTTTATATTTTCGGTTGAAGATTCTTCTTTCCAAGTTTTCTGTTCCCCGCTAAGAACAAAAAGTTTTCCGCTGCCAATATCTGCTGTAATTTCACCGGTTTGTTCATTCCAATATCCGTTTTCTGCGGAACTTAAAACAAGCACAGAAAGTTTTGATTCAGAAATTGGCCATCTGCTTATAGTGCGGTCACCGCCGATAATCAAATTTGAATTATTTTCCCACAAAAGAGAAACTACATTTTCTGTTTCAATTTTATTAAGTCTTTTCCAGCTGTTTATGTCGTAAACATATACTGAAGTTCCGGCATAAAAAGCGCAGTAATTTCCGTCCGGGGAAAGAACCGGTTTTCCGGATGATGAAATTTCAAGAAATTTTGAAAGTCTTTCATCAAGTCGATAAACAGAAGATATTATTTTTTTGCCGTTATACGGAAGTCTGCGCATCCAAATAATCGGATTTTCTTTATTGTTCCAAATAATTTCACTTTCCAGAAGGGATGCGTTCATGTCAACGTAAGGTCCCGAATAAACAATATCCAAATATTCGCAGGTGTTTCTGTTTATTTTGAAATATGTAAAAATTTTGCTGTTCTGAATAAGAACCATAGCAGAAACATCATTATTTACGCTGAAAGTATCTTTGTCTGCTTTGAATTGAGCCGGAAGTCTTCCTACTGCTTGCCCTTTTCCTATAATTCCTGAATAAAGACCGAGCGTATAAAGTTCTTTTGAACTTATTCTGTAAACAAGATCTGAATCAATATAAACAAGATATTTTCCGTCTGCCCAATTTACAGAATTGATGCTTCCCGGGCCTATTTTACGGAATTCTTCTGAAACTTCAACGCCTCTGCTTACTGCGCTCGGATTGCAAAAATAAATGTTTCCGTTTTTTGCGTAAACCATAACAGAACTGTCGGAAAGCCATTTTACAGGAACGTTTTCGTAATTAAAAGATGCATTTTCGTCCAGCAAAAAAAGTTTGTCGGAATTTACGTTTTTAAGATAAAGTTTTCCTGTTGCGTAACCGGTTTTTTCTGTAAAGCAAATCCATTCGCCGTTCGGACTGGTGTTCATTTTTGAAAGACGCATGGAATTTATTGGAATTTTACTGGAATATTCTTTCCATTCAAGCGATGTTGATGTCATATTCAGCCACGCAATTCCGTATCTGTTTCTGATTTGAATTATGGAGCCGCCGCAAAGCCGTTCCATTTGTTCGGGAAAACAAGTGAGCAGAGCAGGATTTTCGTTTATTTCTCCGTTTTTGATTTTTGCTCTAAAAAGTGAACGGTAAACATAAGTTCCCGGAAGTTCATTTTTTATTGTGTAAAGAATTTCGTCGTTTTGATTTATATCTGCTTCGCCGAATTTTATTTTAGCAAAAGAGGAAAATCCGGCTAAAATCAACAAAAATGAAAAAATTGATTTCTTTAATTTCATAGCAAATTCCTATTTTATTAAAGTAAGAGGATCAACAAGTTTACCGTTTTTGTATACAGTAAAATGTAAGTGCGGACCAGTTGAGTATCCTGTTGAACCGACAAGTCCGATTCTTGTTCCCTGACTTACCCATTGTCCTTTTTTTACCAATATTTTTGACATATGACCATACAAAGACTGATAGCCGTTGCCGTGGTTAATAATAACATAATATCCAAAAACTGGTGAAGTTCCGGAATATGTAATTGTTCCGCTTGCGGTTGCCATAATCGGAGTTCCTGTCGGGCACGCCATGTCAATTCCTGTGTGATTTGAGCGAGTTCCCGTAAAAGGATCGGCTCTTGGACCAAAACGGGAGCTGAGCTTGTAGCGCACGTTTAGCGGATTCTTGAAAAGTTCGCCCATTGCTTGTGAGAGCGTTTTTGAATCAAGTTTTGCTCCCGGAATAAAAATAACTTGTCCAACGCTAAGTTCTGAAGTTTCAAGTTCGTTTACATCAAGCAAATCTTCCAAAGTTACGTTGTATTTGGAAGAAAGTCCCTGCAGAGTATTTCCGTTCTGTACTGTGTAGAAAAGTCCATCCATCGAAGGTATTTTTAATTTTTGACCTTCGCGAAGTTTTCTTACGTTTTCTATGTCGTTTACGGCAATCAGTGTGGAAATATTGCTGAGCCCGAATTTTTTTGTAATAGAACTTATTGAATCTCCGCTTTGAACTTTATATGTTTGGAATGTAACAGGCTGGCTGAAAAGTTTTTCCATTTCTGCAGAAGAAAGTTCTTCTCCTATTAAAGTTCCGTCCGCTGAATATTCGGAAGTTTCGTCCAGAGCAAATGCATTCATAAGTTTTGTAAGCATTTGCATTTCGGAATCGTAATTGTTTTCCAGTGTTACTTTGCCTGACTTTGTTTGGAAATAGTCTGTTGCTTTGAAAATACAGGTAAAAAGTAAAACTGCGCAGAATATTGCGGCAATCCAAGTAAGTATAATTTTTGCATTTTCTTCTGCAAGCGTTACAAATGAACCGAGTTTTTGAAGCAGAGCAGAAAAATTGAATGATGAAATTCTTTCCGCGTTGTCAGATGGAGTGTTCTGATAAACTGTTCGCGCATAGAAAATTGAACGTTTTTTAGTTTTCTTAGAAAATCGTTCTGTTTTTTTGTGAATATTAATTTTTTGCGCAAAGTTTGCAAAAAAATTTGATAGAGAGTCCAGCGGACTTTGCGGTTGTTTGAATCCTATGCAATTTACTATTTCCATATTTTTTCTATCGACAGAATAAAATCCGAAGTTTACAATTAAAATAAAAAATGATGAAAACGAAATTTTGTATTTTTTTATATATTTTGATTGGAATTGCGCTTGGAATTTTTTTGAAACTTTTTGTAATTGATGTTCTGAATATTTCCGGAAATTCTATGAATCCTACGCTAAAAAACGGTTCAAAAGTTGTTGTGAACAAACTTGCATATGGGGTTGTAAAACCTTTCTCCGATGAATTTTATTTTCAGTGGAAGAAGCCGGAGCGCGGCGATATTGTTATTTATTTGCATGATAATAAAATAGTTGTAAAGCGGTGTGTTGGTGTTGGCGGCGACCATCTAGAATTTTTGCAAAATTCCGGTTATAGTGTGAAAGTTGCGGAAACAGATTCTGCGGAAATTCCGCTTACGCCAGTTCAATATCAAAAAATGAAAACATTTGGCAAAATACCGGAAGGTTATATTTTTGCTTTGGGCGATAATCTGACTGATTCCATTGATTCCAGAGATTACGGATTTGTTTCGGTAAAAAATATTGCGGGGAAAATAGTAGGGAAATGAACGGTTTTTATAACAAAACAGCTTTAAAGATTGTCCTTGTTCTTGTTTGCGCTTTTTCTGTTTATACGTTCTCAAAATATGTTTCTCTTGCTTTTACTCCGCTTGGAAAAATTTCTTCAAGAACACAAAATGTTGAGCGCGGTTCTATTGTTGACCGTTCCGGAAAGCCGCTTGCAGTTCAGACTAATTTTTATCATGTTGGGGTTACGCCAAAAAGAATAAAAAATCGCGAACAGTTTGTAAAAGATTTGGCGGTTCCCCTGAATATGACGGAAGATGAACTTTTAAAAATCATTCAACGTGCTGAAAATTCAAGTTTTGTTTATTTGAAGAAAAAAGTTGATCAGAATACTTATAATGAATTAAAAAAAATCACTTCGGAAAAAAATTATCTTTATGTAAGTTTTGACCGGATTCCAGGGCGCGTTTATCCGGAAAATGCGCTTGCTTCTCAACTTATTGGTTATATGGGCGATGACGGAAAAGGGCTTGCAGGCATTGAATATTCCATGCAGGATGAACTTCAGCCGATTCCGGAGCCGAACTCTACAAAAATTCAGCAGGGAAAAAATATTTATCTTACAATAGATGCGAACCTTCAGTATAAATTGGAAGAAATAGCCCGCGATACAATGAAAACAACTCAGGCGGAGAGTATGATGCTTCTTTGCTCTGATGCGAAAACCGGTGAAATTCTTTCATATATAAGTCTTCCTAGTTCAGATTTGAATGAATACAATATGTCTACAATTGAGCAGACTATTGACCGCCCGGCAATGTCGGCTTACGAGCCGGGTTCTGTTTTTAAGATTTTTACAGTTGCTTCTTTTTATGATGCCGGGCTTATAAATGCGAATACAAGTTTTCTTTGCGACGGAGTTTATGAAAATAGAATTCGAGGCGGAGAAGTAATCCGGATAAAATGTCTTGACCATCATGGTTGGATTACAGCGCGGGAAGCGTTGAAATATTCTTGTAACGATGTCATTGCACAAATTTCAGACAGAGCAAATGATGAATCTTTTTTGGAAATGGTTCGCCGTTTGGGTTTTGGGAAAAAAACTGGAATTGAACTTCCGGGCGAAACTCCTGGTTCTGTAAAAGATACAAACAGTAGACTTTGGTCTGCGCGTTCAAAGCCTACAATGTCTATGGGGCAGGAAATAAGTGTTTCTGCACTTCAGATGGTTCAGGCTGCAAGCGCGCTTGCAAATGGCGGGATTTCTGTAAAACCGACGGTAATAAAAAGAATTACAAATAAAGACGGAACTGTTGCCTATGAACATTCTCCGGAATATAAGGATAGAGTTTTTAAAGAGTCAACTGCAAAATACGTTCTTAGTTGTATGGAAACGACTGCCACTTCCGGTACGGGAAGCCGCGCACGTTTGCGGGATATTTCGATTGGTGTAAAAACTGGAACTGCGCAGATGGCGGATAAAAACGGCGGATATTCGCAAACCGATTTTCTTTCAAACTGTATAGCTATTTTTCCGGTGGAAGAACCGCAGATTGTTCTTTACATTGTTGTTGAAAAAGCAAAGGGCGAAACTTATGCCGGCCGAATCGTTGCTCCGGTTATAGCAAAGGCGGCGGATGAAATTATTGACCATCTGGGAATGAGCCGCGGCGATGCGGAAAGCCTTGAGCATAGCGGTAAAATTACAATTTCGCCGGCGGAACCATTTGAACTTGGCTCTTCTGTGCCGGATTTTACGGGAAAATCTATGCGCGAACTTTTGCCGCTTTTTAATAGAAATGATATTCAAATAAAAATAAATGGTTCCGGTTGGGTAAAATCGCAAATTCCGGAACCGGGAACTCCAGTAACGGAGAATATGCTAATTGAACTTAATCTGGAATAAAAATCTTTCGCTCTTTAAAAATCGTTTTCCGGCGCTTGCGGATTTATGTGAATCGCAAATTTCTTTTTTTGAAAAGAATTCCGGAACTGAGCAGGAAAATCTTCTTTATCAGTTTTGGAATATTCAGACTGCGAAAAACGGTGCGCTTACAGTAAAAGAAAACGGACTTTTACTGCATTCTGCGTATAATCCCCAGCGGGAAGCAGAAGTTCTGCTGTCTTCAAAAAAAGAAGAGATTGAGGATGCGAAAGCTCTTGTTTTTGAAAGTTTCGGATTGTTTTATGCTCCGTTGGCGGCAGCCGCGCTTTATCCGCAAAAAACAATTGTTTTGATTGAACCTGATATAAACCGCTTTTTGGCAGCAATGCTTTTTATTGATGCGGAAAAACTTTTTTTTCATAATTCAATTATTTTTGCGCTTGGTGCTCCTTCAAATCAGGCGATAACTTTACTTAATCAATATGGAATTTCAGATTGTGTGTTTTTTTGTTCTGCAGCGCAAACGGCTCATGCTGCCGGTTATTTTGCAGAACTTTCTGCTTTAATTGAGCGTAACAAAGAAAAGGAAAAGATAAACAGCGCAACTTTAGAAAAATTCAGGAAATTGTGGTTTTCAAATTCAAAACGGAATATTTTTAAAACTGCTCTTTTGGAAGGTGTGAATATCTATGAAAATAAAGCAGAGAATCTTCCGTTTCTTGTTTTGGGTGCAGGTCCTTCGCTTGAAAAAATATTACCGTTTTTAAAAGAGCTTGAAAATAAAGTTGTGTCAGTCTGTGTTGATACGGCGCTCCGGGCTTGTCTTCGTGTAAAATTTCAACCGGATTTTATTGTTTTGACTGATCCGCAATATTGGGCTTACAGGCACATAGCCGGATTGAAAAGCCCAAAAAGTATTTTAATCACAGAGAATTCTGTTTATCCTTCCGTTTTTAATTTTGAATGTAAGAAAATTGTGTGCTGTAAAAGTCAAATTCCTGTAGGTCATTTTTTTGAAAAATTTTGCGGGGCGCAAGGTTATCTTGGTGCCGGCGGTTCAGTTGCAAGTTGTGCCTGGACATTCGCAAAATTTTGCGGGACAAAAAAAGTTTTTCTTTGCGGAATGGATTTGTCTTTTCCAAATAAACAGACACATATAAAAGGAAGCACTTTTGAACAGAAACTTTATACAACTTCAACAAAAATGAATACCGCAGAAAAAAACGGAATTTCTATGCTTTTCAGCGGAAATGTTTTATGGGAGAAAGATTTTTTTGGAAATCCTGTGCTTTCCGACAAAAGAATGAAAATGTTTGCCTGGTGGTTTGAAAGCAATATTGCTTCGGTTTCCGGGCTAAAAACTTATACTCTTTCTCCGGAAGGATTGAAAATTCCTGGTGTTGTTCCTGCTGAAATAAAAGAACTTTTGCGTTTTCCGGAAGTTTTTCACGAAAAACAAAACTTTCTTTCTTTGGCGGAATCCGAGTCGGAAAAACAGAAAAAAGCGGACGGATTAAAAATTGCAAAGCGCGAATTCAATGCGGAACTTGAAAAGGCGCTGAATATTTGCAGGAATGCGTTAAAAACTTTAAACTCGCAGGATGATTTTCAGAAAGTAGCGCAAGCGGAGCGGAAATATAAAAGTGAGCTTGGTTGCTTGGCTGTATCTGATTGTCTTGCGCTGGTTCCGCCAAGCAATTTGAAAGATTTTCCTAAAGAAGAGCGTACGAAGATATTTTTTAAGTCAATTGCGGAATTTTGCGCTTCATATTTGCTTTAAATT
Source organism: uncultured Treponema sp. (assembly GCA_964463615.1). Lineage (GTDB taxonomy): Bacteria > Spirochaetota > Spirochaetia > Treponematales > Treponemataceae > Treponema_D. The sequence continues at coordinate 4,340 of CAYXDA010000021.1, read as the reverse complement.
AAAAAAACAAAAAATTCTCTAAAGTTGTATTGTTCAATCCCGATAATATAAATACAAGTTCACAGACGGTTTTCGACATCCAGACGCCTGTGATTATGTGTCCTTTATTAAAACTTGAAAAGCGTGTGAGGTTTTTCAAGTTTTTTTTTGCAAAAAATTTTTTTTAAATCCTGATTAAAAAATATACAAAAATACAAGAGAAATTCTTAGTTCTGTAAAACAGAATTTTATAAGATTAAAGGATTTGCGCTTTTTTTCCGATAGTAAAAATGGAGCATTGTATGAGTACAGTAAACATTGAAATTCTAAAGCCTGATTTGACTTTTAAAAGCGATCTTATGCTTGATAAGAATTTTGTTCTTCTTCCTGTGGCAGTGCCAGTTTCTGAAGAACTTACAGAAATATTAAAAAAATGGGATTTTTCTGAATTTTTTTGCGAACAATCTGTAAGTCTTGGCGGAGATATTGGAGTTTCTGTTCAGCAGGTTGATAAGGAAAAAGAAAAAATTGCAAAAATTAAGGCTGAAGAAAAAGTAAAAAATTCTCTGAAACATGCTTTGGAGCAGGCTAGCAGCGGAAAATTTGCTAATACAGAGCGTTCCCGGCTTGATTCCGTTCAGACTGTTTACAATGAGTACATGAATTATATAAATAATCTTTATACAAGATATGCGACAACAAAAAAGATCAATTATCAGGAACTTTCTGAAACTGTAAAAGATTTATGTATCTTTATAAAAGATAATAAACGCTATGTTCTGCGCATTATGCCTTCTGCAGAGCAAAGAACAAAAAACTTTCTTGTAATTCATTCAATGCGTTCAACAGTTCTTGCAATTACACTTGGACTTGAACTTCATATTCCGCTTTCAAAACTTATTGAACTTGGAATTACTTGCATTCTTCATGAAATTGGAATGTTAAGACTTCCTCCGCAGCTTTATATGACAAACCGCAAACTTACACCAAGCGAGCGGGTTCAAATTTCTACACATCCGCTTCTTGGGTGTGCGATTTTAAAGGAATTGAATTTTCCTCTTAGTGTTCAGCTTGGGGTTCTTGAACATCATGAAAAAGAAAACGGAAAAGGTTATCCTCAGCATATTACCGGCGCAAAAATTTCTACTTATGCAAAAATAATTGCGGTTGCCTGTTCTTTTGAAGCAATTACTGCGCCGCGTCAATATAAAACAGCGCGCACAACTTTTGATGCAATGATAGAAATGCTTAAAAATGAAAATCAGCAGTATGATCCGACTGTAATAAAAGCGTTGCTTTTTAGTCTTTCGCTTTTCCCGATTGGTGCTTTTGTTTATTTGCAGAACGGAAAGGTTGCGATTGTTTCCGATGTTTCGCCTAATAATCCGAAAAATCCTATTGTTCAGTTTATTAACGAAAGGGAAGCGGACGGTTCGCCAAAAACAATTCAAACAGATAATAATCTGAATAAGATTGTTCGCGTTCTTACAAAAGAAGAGCAGGCAGATGTGCAAAAAACTCTTGATATGCAAAGGAAACTTACAACGCAGGAACTTGAACTTACAGATGCTCTTGAAAGTGCAAGGGCAATTGAAAAAACTGATAAGCAAGGGTTCAGTGAAGTAGATTTGAATGAATTCAGTTAGAATTGTGTTTTGATTAGCCGCGGAATTCAATTTCCGCGGCTGTTTTTATTAATCGGATTTTTGGATTTGAAAAATCTAAAATTTCAGCACAATTTGCGCAAAAAAATCTGCGGCGCTTATCCACCAGTTTGCATGTTCTACGTTCCTGTCTGCAACTAGCGGAATTGTTTGTAAAATATGGCCGTTCATTGTATATTGGATTTCTCCGCAGATATTTCCGGCAATTATTTTTCCTTTTATTGAATCCGGTAAAATAAGATTGATTTTTACTTCTTTAAGCGCATTTTCCGGTTCTTTTGCGGCGACTAAAGGAACACTTAGCGATTTTGGCGAAAATGCCGGAACAATATTTATTCTTTGCGTTTTTGCAAAAACGACAGGAATGTTGTAAGCGCGCAGAACAAGAGGATTTTCGTAGTCTTTAAAAGTTTTGTAAGCCCATTCCATAATTTCAGTTCCGTCGTGAACTCTTCCGGCTTGTCCTTCGTTTTGCGAAGTTCCTGGTCCACCCATTGTTATGGAAAGAATTCGCGTGTTGTCGCGTTTTACTGTAAGAGCAAGATTGTATCCGCTTTCTTCTATATAGCCGGTTTTTAAACCGTCGCAGCCTTCCAGTTTTCCAAGAAGCGGATTTGTATTTTTCTGATAAATCGGCATGAAAATATGTTCTGGAATTCCTTGCGAAAAATCTTGAAATCTTACTGATGTTATTTTATCTTCCGGGGCAAGATTTTCTTCTTTAGGGTATTTGAATCCTGGAACGGAATGAAATTTATAAAGTGTTTTCGGAAATCGCTCTATATAATGGCGTGCAAATGCTGCCATTTCGCGTGCCGTTGTTGTGTTTTTTTCGCTGTAACCGCTTGCGTCATAAAAATGAGTATTCTGTAAATTAAATTTTTCTGCCAAATCATTTATTTTTTGCACAAAAGAATCAATGCTTCCGAAAAGATAAAGTGCAATTGCTGCTGCAGCATCGTTTCCGGAGCAAACATCAAGCCCGGTGATGATTTCTTCTAATGTTACTTTCTGATTTTTTCCCAAAAACATAAGAGATGAATGTGGCGGTTGATTTGCGGCCCAAGTTTCCGGTGGAAGTGGAACAATATCGCTAAGGGCAGCATTTCCTTTTTCTATTTCTTCCATAATCACATACATCACAAAAAGTTTTGTCATGCTTGCAGGCGGAATTACTTCGTCGGCATTTTTTTCGTAAAGGACGCAACCGTTGGAAACATCAACTGCAATTGCTGATTTTGCCCAAACATCCAAAGTTGCCGGTTTTGTTGCGTAAGGAAGCGGGTTCAAAAGATTTGTGCGCTCGGTATAATTTTTATCCAGCTCAAGATCCAGCGAATTTTTTTGTTCTGCAGTTAATTCCGGTAAAGCAGGTGCTTTGCGCAAAGTTACAGCGCGGACGCAGACTGTTGCCAGGAATGCAATTGCAAGGGAGCCTGCCGCACAGCATAGCGAAATTTTTATATTTTTTTTCAGGTGATTTTGTTTAGCAAAGTTGTCTTTGCAGAATTTTAAATTCTCGAACATCTGTTTCTTAAAAGCATATCGGCTAAAACTATGTTTGTCATTGATTCAACGACAGGCACAATTCTTGGACAAAGACAAATGTCATGTCGGCCTTTGATTTCCAGTTCTGTGTTTTCGTAAATTCCGTTGTTTTGCGAAACTGTCTTTTGTGCTTTAAAAATGCTTGGAACTGGTTTTACGGCAATTCTAAAACTAATCTGATTTCCGTTTGAAATTCCACCAAGGATTCCTCCGGAATTATTTGAATCAAAAACAGGTTTTCCGTTTTCAACGTGCATTTTGTCATTGTTTTCGCTGCCCAAGAAATCTGCGGCTGCAAATCCTGCTCCGAATTCAATTCCTTTTACCGCTCCTATAGAAAGCATTGCTTTTGCAAGTTCTGCATCAATTTTGTCAAAAACAGGTTCTCCAAGTCCTGCCGGAACGCCATTTACAACGCATTCTACAATTCCGCCGGCGCTGTCGCAATTTGCCCGCAATTCTTCAATTTTTGCTTCCATTTTTTTTGCTGCAACATTGTCTGGCGCTCTCATAGAGTTTTGATCAATTTCTGAAAAGTCTATTTTTTCTGCTTCTATTCCGGCCGCCTTAAGCGTGTATGCTTTTGCGAAAATTCCGTTTTTTTCCAGAATTGCAGCGGCAACCGCTCCTGCCGCAACTCGCGCTGCGGTTTCTCGTCCGCTGGAACGGCCACCGCCTCTGTAATCTCTGAAGCCATACTTTTCGCTGTAGGAAAAATCTGCATGTCCTGGTCTGAAAGTTGTGGCAAGGTTGCCATAATCCTGCGAATGTTGGCTTGTGTTGCGGATTAAAATTGCAATAGGAGTTCCTTCCGCTTTTCCTTCAAAAACTCCGCTTAAAATTTCGGCTTTGTCCGGTTCTGTTCTGGAAGTGACCGCAGCAGTTTTTATTCCGTTGATTGAAGCTCCTGGTCTTCTTTTGTCTAATGCTTCCTGAATTTTTAAAATATCAATTTCGGTTCCGGCAGGACATCCGTCTATAATAACGCCAATCGCGGCTCCGTGGCTTTCTCCGAAAGTTGTAATCTTAAAAATCGAACCAAAGGAATTTCCGGACATCATAACCTCGTGTATTATTTAATTTTTTTTGCATAAAAAGATTTTGAATTGGTAAGATCCGCATAAAATCTTCTTTATTTTAGAATATAAT
>CAYXDA010000020.1:0-19951 GCA_964463615.1 uncultured Treponema sp. | reverse complement strand
CGTTCCATTTAAAACTTTTTACGAAGAAGCAGCAGAGGGAAAAATTTCAGAAGCGACAATTCTTCCGGACAGAATCTCTTTCACTTATTCCGGAGGAAAAACTGTTTTTTCAACAGAAAATCCAAATTCACCGACTTTAAAGGAATATCTTCTGCTGAATGGAATTTTTGTAAAAGAAGAAAAAGGATTTGAAGAAATTTTTTCCACTATTTTTGATTTATTTTTTTACATCATATTTTTTGGAATAATTATCATCGCATTCCGAAAATTTATTTCTCCGAACACTTTCAAGTCTGTAAGAAAAACAGGCGTAACATTTGACGATATTGTCGGCATGGAAGATTTAAAAAAAGATATGATGCAGATTGCCGACATAATGAAAAATCCGGCAGAATACAAAGCAAAAGGAATCCGCATGCCAAAAGGAATTCTTCTTGAAGGCGCACCGGGAAACGGAAAAACGCTTTTTGCGCGCGCCCTTGCCGCAGAAGCAAAAGTAAATTTCATTCCTGCAAAAGCAACGGATTTTGAAAGTATGTTTATGGCTATCGGTCCGATGAAAGTAAAACTCCTTTTTGCGAAAGCACGAAAAAAAACACCTTGCATTGTTTTTATTGATGAATTTGACGGAATCGGAACAAGACGGAATTATTCAGGGTCGGCAATCGAAACCGAAAACACAAGAATTGTTACTGCGCTTCTTAACGAATTGGACGGATTTACTCCGCATGACGGAATTCTTGTTCTTGCGGCAACAAACAGCCGGACGGCTTTAGACGAAGCGCTCATACGACCGGGCCGTTTTGATGCAAAATACACAGTTCCATATCCGGATGCAGACACACGCGAAAAACTTATTGAAAAATATTCGCACGGAAAGAAAAGTTCATGCAACACAAAAAATCTTGCAAAAAATTTCAGCGGCTTCAGCTGCGCACAGATTGAATCCGTAATAAACAGAGCCGCTCTTGTCGCAAGTCAGCAGAACCGTGAAGAATTCAATGAAAATGACGTTCAAATTGCACTGAAAGAAATTTAGCAAAAAATCAAAAATTTAGCGGAATATACATATATTCTGATTGAAAAAAAACCGCATCTTTAGTATAGTATACTTATATGGCGGAAAAAAAGTTTACAGTCCTTGACTTGCTGGACCTGGATTTACCCGGACATGATGCACTTGAATTAAAATGCATTGCAGGAAGACGCGGTTTGCCAAGAAAAATCACCGTTCCGGATATAAATCGTCCTGGACTTGCAATCTCCGGCTTTTTTGATGCATTCGCATCCCAGCGCGTCCAACTTTTCGGCCGAGGAGAAACTGCCTACTTAAAAAAACTTTACGAAGAAAAAAGAACAGATACTCTACAGCAATTTTTTAACTATAAAATTCCATGCTGCATTTTTTCAACAAGCCGCGAACCTACGGAAGATTTTATAAGGTTAGCGGAAGAAGCTTGTTGCCCAATTCTTACAACATCTTTAGACACCACAGACTTTACAAAACGTCTGATAAGAGTTTTTACAAATACATTCGCTCCCACAAAAACAATTCACGGAGTTCTTGTAGAAGTTTACGGTGTAGGAATTCTTATTACCGGACATTCCGGCGTAGGAAAAAGCGAAACAGCGCTTGAACTTGTAGAACGCGGACACCGGCTTGTCGCTGATGATATTGTAGAAGTCCGCTGCGTAAACGGAAATACGGTTCTTGGCCGCGGAGCAAACACTCTTATAAGCCATCACATGGAAATACGAGGACTTGGAATAATTAATATTTCAAAACTTTATGGTGTAGGAGCCATCCGCGACCAAAAGGAAATCCAACTGGTAGTGCGGCTTGAAGAATGGGATCAGAACAAAGTATACGACCGCTTGGGTGTTGATGAAAAATTCATGGATATCTTGGGAGTAAAAGTTCCGGCAATTGACATCCCTGTAAGACCGGGACGAAATATGCCGATTATTATAGAAGCCGCTTCCATGAACGAACGACTTAAAAACATGGGTTACAATTCAGCAAGGGACTTTAACCAGAATGTTCTTAAATGGATTGAAAACGGCGTTGCAACAAATGCGCTCACAGACTCAGACGATTCATATTAAAAATAAAAAAAGGAACAAAAAAAATGACTGAAAAATTGCTTACAGTAAAAAACCGCGCTGGAATCCACGCAAGACCAGCAGCTATCATCGCCCAAACCGCAAACAAATACCAATGCGAAGTTTCACTTTCCCGCGATGACACAACAGTAAACGCAAAATCGATTATGGGCGTCATTACAATGGCGGCCGGCTACAACACAGTTCTTACGCTGCACACAGACGGACCGGATGAAATTGAATGCGCAAATGAAATCGAAGCTTTGTTCGATTCAAAATTTGAAGAAGAATAAACCAAGGAAAATATATGAAACAAATAACAGAAAGACAAAAAGAAGTTTTGGATTTTATTGCTAACTTTACAGAGGAAAACGTCTATCCCCCAACTGTAAGAGAAATCAGCGAGCATTTTGGAATTTCTTTAAGAGCAGTTCAGGATCATATTGCAGCACTTCAGAAAAAAGGCTACTTAACAACAGAACAAAAACGATCCCGCTCCATAAGAGTGCTTGTAGACGGAAGACAAAAAGAAACAAAGCCTTTTGTAAGCAAAGTTCCGCTCTTAGGAACAATTGCAGCAGGAAAACCTCTCCTTAGCGCAGAAAATCTTGACGGATATGTAAACCTTACAGAGCCGTTCATACGTCCGGGAAAAACATATTTTGCTCTTCGCGTACGTGGCACAAGCATGATAAATGCAGGAATTCTGGAAGGCGATCTTGCTGTTATTGAACAGGCCGACAACGCTCTTGACGGACAAATTGTTGTTGCTGTTCTGGATGATGCAATCACATTAAAACGCTACTACAAAGAAGCTTCAAGAGTAAGACTTCAACCAGAGAATCCTTCCATGCAGCCGATTTATTGTACAGAAGTACGCATCGTAGGAATACTTTCCAACATTTTAAGAACCTACTAAAATGGCGGCAGTTTATCTTTACACAGGACCGGAAGCAGGAGAACGAAATGATGCAGTAAAAAGTATCATTTCCACTCTAAAAAAGAAATTCGGCGAAATTGAAGAATATCACTATTACGCATCAGAAACTCCAGCGGCAGAATTCATAAGCATTTTGGAAAATGAATCTCTATTTGCAAATGCAGTCTGTGTAACTGTAAAAAATTCAGAAACAATAAAAAAGAAAGAAGATGTCGAAATTATAACAAAATGGATTTCAACATCAAAATCAGAATCCAATGTTCTTATATTAACCAGCGACGAAATTTCAATAGACACAAAAATTGAAAAATCTGTTCCGGCTGCAAATAAAAAAATATTTTGGGAAATGTTTGAAAACAAAAAAATTCCTTGGATTCAGACTTTCTTTCAGAAAAACGGTTATTCCATTGAGCAGGAAGCCGCAGAAAACATTCTTGAAATGATAGAAAACAACACTCAGGTTTTAAAAAATGAATGTTCAAGATTTTTTATACTTTTTCCAAAAGGTCACAGAATAACAGCCGAAAACGTAGATTCAGTTCTTTCCCACACAAGAGAAGAAAATGCCTTTACTCTTTTCGGAATAATGTCCGACAGTTCCGTCCCGCCGGAAAAACGGTTTGAAAAATCCATAGATGTGCTGAAAAATATAAGACTTTCAAAAGAGAATTCATCACCGCTTATAATTGCAGGCCTTACATCTTGCTACCGAAAACTTCTATTGTGGCAAAAACTGCAAACCCAAGGACAGAACGACGATTTTAATTTAAAAATCAACGGATTTGCAAGCAAAAAACTGAAAACGCAATATTCAAAAGCCGCAAAACTTTGGACTTCCGGGCAAACAACCGCAATTCTTGCAGCACTTGCAAATTCAGATATGGAAATCCGCTCCGGAGGTAACCTTTTGGAAGATGTAATCCTGCAAAAACTTCTTTACGAAATCATCATAAAAAAAGGAGCGACTTGCGCCACTTACGACTTTGCAATTTAGCGCACGGCATTCACTGAATTTCAGAAAGGATTTCTTTTAATGATTTTATTTCATCATCGTTCAAAGTAATCCCTTTTCCCATTTTTTCATGATCAGGAGCCCAACTTCTTATGTCGTACTTTGCAGGACGACCGCCCCAACTGACTTTGTTCAGTTCCAAATTCCAACCGGATTTGCTTGTAGAAAGCACACCCAACTTTTCTTTTATTTCAAACGAAAAATCATCCGCCATAAAATTCCTCCAAATTCTTCAGTACTCATTTTATCATAAAAATTAAGATAAAAAAATGATTTTGCATTTTTTCTATACATTGTAAAGATATTGCGAAGCAAACAAACTTATTGTAAAATAAGTCATTAAATATGGAGGTTTATTAACTTTGAAAAGATTCATTGTACCAGTTTTGTTCGCAGCAGCGTTCGCACTTGCATTTACATCCTGCGGCTCAACTCCAAAAGCAGAAGATACAACTCCATCTACCATCGAAGACAAGGTAAATGAAGTTGAAAACAAAATTGAAGAGGCAACAAACGTTGACAATTCTTCAGCACTTGAAAAAACAGAAGCGGCCCGCAATGCTGCTGTCGAAGCAGGCGCAGACAAACTTGCAGAAAAGCAGTTCAACGCAGCGGATGAACTTTATAATGCCCTGAAAACCCAGTCAGAAAGCGGATTAGACATTTCAGTTCCTCTGAGCGATGTAGAAAAACGCTACGACGCGCTTGCCGCATACGCAAACGCACTTGAAAATAAGAAGAAAATTGAAGACAGAGATTTGATTTCCTACGACAAAACTTCTTACGACGAAGGTTGCACAGCTCTTTCTGATTTTGAAAACTTGAACAGTTCTACAAATCTTCTTGGAACATTGATGTTTGACAAAGCAAATATGGCTAACGGCAAATTTATCAACGTTCTTAACAAAGCCTACAAACAGCTTGCAAAAGAAGCCCGAACAGAAGCGTTCAAATCAAAAAGAGCGGCAGATGCGGTAAAAGCCGGAGTTGCGGCAAAGGCCGAATACACAAAAGCGGCGGAAGAATTTAAATCCGGTGATCAGAATTATGCAATGCAGAACGCAGAATCCGCATATAATCACTATTTGAAGTCAACAGAGCAGTTCAACAAAATTGCAGAAGAAGTTGCAGAAAAACGTGCGGCAGCGCAAAAAGCTATAGATGAAGCAAAAGCAAAAGTTGAAGCCGCAGCAAATTACGCAACAAAAGCAGATGAAACAAATCCGCTTGAAGGCGATAATATTGAAGGAATCGAATCTGAAGATACAGTTCTTCTTGAAGCAGACAATTATGACGCTCCTGAAACACAAGAAGCAGAAATTCCGGAAGAAATCAGCGACTATCAGGTTGAAGAATTTGAAGGAAACGATTCTTCTTTGGAAGGTCTTATAAAAGACACAATCCATGAAATCAATGATACTGTAATATCAACAACGGAGGCAAAATAATGAAAAAACTTATTGCTGCCGCAGCATTTGTACTTGCAGCCGCTTCAATTTTTGCTGTAAGTTACAAAAACAACACTTATCAGAAACTTGCTGATGAATACGAAAATAAAGCCAGAATCGCTTTTGATGCCGGACAGTACGACGATGCTGTTGAATATTCAAAAAAAGCATCTGAAAATGCCGCTCTTTCTCAGGCGTACATTGATTCTATGATGTCACGCTACAATGCGGAAGAACAGCTTAAGCTTGCTCAAAATAAAATTAAATGGGCAGAAGAAATTAATGCTGAAAAAACATTCCCTATGGCTTATTCCGCTGCAAAAGAAGCATACGGAAATGCAGAGAACGCATTCGGTAAAGAAGATTACAACGCCACTCAAGATTACGCAAAGCAAGCAATTGCCGCACTTGACGGCGTTTACGAAGTAACGCCTCTTCCGGAATATTATATTGTTCGTCCATGGGCAGAAACAAAAGACTGTTTCTGGAACATTTCCGGTCGTCCTTATGTATACAACAATCCACTTTTATGGGAAAACCTTTATCAGGAAAATAAAAACAACATTCCGCAGCCTAACAATCCTAACTTGATTATGCCTGGAATGAAAATGAAAATTCCGAGCTTAACAGGTGAATACCGGGAAGGAACTTATTCTCCTTCTAAAAAGTATGAAGCATACGGAAGTAAATAACAGCAAAAATCATTAAAATAAGCAGTTACAAAAAAAGTCATTCTGAAACAACTTCAGAATGACTTTTTTTTATAATCACGACTAAAACATTTTTTTAAGTTGCTCTACAATATCCTTGAATGTATCGCAAGCATCTTGAACAGGCTTTGGACTTTCCATATCCACGCCGGCAATGCGCAAACTTTCTATCGGATAGCGGCTTCCGCCGGATTTTAAGAATGCAAAATAATCTTCGCGCTCTTTTTCGCCGCCGCTTGTAACCCTTTTTGCCAACGCAAGCGCCGCAGAAATTCCTGTTGCATATTTGTAAACATAAAAAGAAGTATAAAAATGAGGAATTCGCAAACCTTCCATATCGCTGTTTTCTTCAAGCTTCATTTCCGGACCGAAGTAAAGCTGCAAAAGTTCGCGGTAAATTTTCCGCAAAACTTTTGCAGAAAGCGGCGTCCCTTGCTCCACAAGTTCGTGCGCTTTTAACTCAAACTCTGCAAACATTGTCTGCCGGTGAAGAGTTGCTAAAATATCGTCGGCACGCATAGCAAGAAGATATTTTTTCTCATCTTCAGATTTTGCATTCTTCAGCAAATATTCAAAAACCAGTTCTTCATTAAATGTAGACGCAACTTCCGCTTCAAAAATTGTATAATCATAAGAAAGAAACGGATTGTTATGAACAGAATACCAGCTGTGCATAGAATGTCCGCCTTCGTGCGCCATTGTAAACACATCACGTATATCGTTTTCATCATAATTGAGCAAAATATAAGGATTTCCGATATATGAACCGCTTGAAAATGCACCGCTCCGCTTTCCAACATTTTCGTAGCGGTCAACCCAACCGTCTTTTAATCCGGCGCACAATCTGTCTGTATATTCTTTGCCCAGCGGAGAAAGAGCAGCGCGCACAATTTCTACAGCCTCATCGTAAGAGTGATGCATCTTTACAGATTTTACCAGCGGCACATAAACATCGTAATGACGAAGTTCCGGCAATCCTAAAATCTTTTTCCGCAAAGAATAATATTCGTGCAGAGTTTCCAAATTTTTATGTACGCAATCAATCAGATTATGGTAAACGCTCAGCGGAACTTTATTTCCGTACAAAGCCGCCTGCAAAGAAGAGTCGTATCCTCTTGCGCGCACTCCAAACACATCCTGGTTTACATTTCCGGCGTAAAGAGCGGCAATAACATTCTGAAAATCTTCGAATTTTTTATAAAACTGTTTATATGTTGTTTCGCGAACTTTTCTGTCCTGATTTTTAAGCAAAGTTGTAAAAGTAGTTTGAGTCAAAGGCATTTCTTCGCCGTTTACGTTAACAGTTCCGAACTGCTTGTTCAAGTCAACATTCTCAAGCATACTGAACGTATTGTACGGAGTTTCAGCAGGTTGCGCCTGAAGAGAAAGAATTCTCTCTTCTTTTTCGCTTAAAGTGTATTTGTTAAAATGCAGGAGTTTTTCCACATAAATTTTATAATCTTTAAATTCAGGTTTAGAAATCCAAGCACGCAAAGTCTGCTCCGGAATTGAAAGCAATTCAGGATCCATAAAACTTATTTCCGACTGCATTTTTGTATACGCCATCATTGCACGGCCGTTCCTATCCGTTGCATCCGCATCATCTTCATCAGCCTCATGCTGAAGACTTGCATAATGATAAACAGTTTCAAGATGCAATTCCGCCTGCTCCAACGCTTTTAACGCGCCAAGCAAAGATTCCGGACTTTCTGCAAGCCGTCCTTTGAACTGAACAAGTTTTTCTGTATATGAAGGCAACTCTTTTATAGCCGCTTCCCATTCATCATTGGATCTATAAATAGAAGACAAGTCCCATTTATCTGATTCTGGAACTTCTGAACGTTTTGGGATTTTATTACTCATAGTAAAATTATACTGCATTTATCGGCCGATAGTCAAAAATTAAAACTTACACCGACAAACGGTTTTAGCTGCAAAAGAACAAAATTCTTAAAATCAAGATGATAAAATGACTTTTCGTTTTTAACAAAAACATAATCGCGGCAAAGAAAATTGCATAATAAATCAAGTCCAAGAACAGGAGAAATAAATCTTTCCTTTATCAGTTTAAATTCAAATAGAGTGCCTATTCCTGCAGAAAGTTTATATTCATTTGAATCTGAAGAAGGAAAAGCTGAATCCCCATATTTTTCAAATAAATTTTGATTCCGTTCAAATTCAATTCCTAAACAAAAATATGCGGAACTCTGAAACCGCGCAAAACTGTTTACGTCAAATCCAAAAGCAGGACCTGCGCATAATTCCGTTTTAAAAAAATCCGCAAACTGAAAAGAAATTCTTTCGTAAATGCCAATATGATTTTTATTGTCGAAAAAATTAAAATTTGCCGCAGAAACATCAAATCCGCGAAAATCAGAATCCATAAAAACAGAACCGCCCGCAGAATAATTGTAATCCGTAAAAAAAGGAGAAAAATTAATTTGAAAATCCGCTTTACTTGCAAAACAAAAACCAGAAAAAAACAGAAAAATCAAAAACACAAATTTTTTTTTCATAATATATTCAACTTACAAAAAACGCTTAAAACAAACATTCCGCAAATGCAACACTCAACGGCAATGTTACAACGCAAACTACAGAAGTTACAAGTACACAAAGCCCTGCATAAGATTCATCTTTGTTAAAAAGAACCGCAAAACTGGAAACGCTCATTCCAACCGGACAAAGCGCGGCAATAAAAACCACGTAGCAAATAAGCCGGATATCTTTCAATGCGGAAAGAAGGCGGAAAGCGCAAAAAACGACCGCAAGGCAAAGAATCATTATGACAACAAAACGAATAACACAAAGTTTTACAAGCCTAAAAACATAAGATTTCTTAAAACCATGAAAATTGGAAAACAACATTCCCAGCAAAAACATTGCCATAGCAGTATTCATTCCGCCAATCTGTTTTATAGGAACAGCAATAATTTCCGGAAGTCTGCACGGAAGGCAAAAAATTACAAAACCCAGCAAAACTGCAATAATATTCGGATTTGTAATCAATTTCTTTAAATTAATTCTGCCGCAAAATATTTTGTAGCCAAAAATCCACAGAAAGACATTGAATGTTACAATAAACGGAAGAAGATAAAAAACAGCTTTTGTCCCTGGAAAGATGCCGTCGATAAGCGGAATTCCTATAAAAGCGCAGTTTGTAAAAACAGCGCCAAGCTTATCAATTTGATCAAGCGGCTTTTCCTCTTCATTTTTTGAACGGCAACATAACAGCGCAACTGCAATCATCACAAGGTGAATTATTATTGAAAGGAGCAGAACAATTCCGAAACTTTTTAAATTTGAAAAGTCAAATTCCATATCAAATCTGCCTAAAATAAGACAAGGATTTATAAAATAAATAAGAATTTTAGAAACGAACTGCTGTTCCTGCATTCCGAATTTAAAACTTTTTGTTACAATAAATCCGGCAACCGCAAGAAAAATCATTATCGCAAGCTGTTTTATTACTAATAAGTACATAAAAAAATTATATCCCAAATCAATAAAAAAATCCGTAAAGTTTTCAATTCAAAGTTTCGGACCTTGATTTTTTAAAAGAAACCTTTGAACAAACTGCGCACTTGGAATCGGAACACAAAAATCATCATACTGAAAATATTTACATCCAATAGAATCAAGATAGTCAACCTGTTCATCGCTTTCAAGATTCTTTGCAACAGTAGAAATTCCCAAAATTTTTGAGAGTCTGACAATAAAATCAACAACCGGCTTTCCTCTTTTTATATCGCCGACAACTTCCGTTCCGCTGAAAAGGTCCATATTTATTTTTATAAAATCTGCCTTTACACTATTCACAAAATTTAAAGAAGAGATTCCTTTTCCAAAATTATCAATTGAAACTCTTATTCCATTTTGGTGAAGCTGCTGAACATCATTTTGAAGTTTATCAAAATCAGCAAAAAATGTATCAGCGGAAATCTCTACAACAAGCCTGTACGGATTTATTCCATATTTTTCAACAAGCAAAATTATTTCCTGCGCAACATTGATATAATAAAAATCTTTTGAAGAAACTTTTATAAACACAAAAAAATTTTCCGGAAGAATATTATAAATTTCCCATTCTTTGATTTTTATTATAACTTTTTCCCAAACATAAAGATCAAGTTTGTAAATAAGACCTGTTTTTTTCAATGTGCTTTCAAAATATTCAGGAAGAAAAAGCGCATTTTTTTTAGTTTGCCAGCGGACAATAGTTTGCGCACCATAACACTTCTGCTCTTTTGAAAGAATCGGCTGCATGTAAATCAAAAATTTATTTTCCGCAATAGATTGTTCAAACTCGGAAATAATATTTTTTTCTTCAACAATCTGATTCATAATCGTTTTATTGTAATAAACCAAGCTTTGCTGGAAATCTTCACTTATAGAATCAATTGCCAAGGTAGCCTTGTCATAAAGAACAGAAGCCGAATCGAAAACATCTGTAACTTTTACAACTCCAATATAAATCTTCAGTTTATAAAAAGAAGTTACTATTATATTATTGAAACTTCTAATATGCTCCTCAAAAAGTCTGCTTACAAAATCTTCTTCTCTTATAAGCATTGCAAATTTATCGTTTAAAATACGGGCATAAATATTGCCTTTATGCGAAAAACTGCGCATAAATTCCGCCTGTTTGCAAAGAATCTGATCGCCGCGTTTTGAACCGAAAAGCTCATTAACAAATTTAAAATTCTTTATATTAGAAGCGAGCATCAAATATTTTGATGTTCTGTCATTTTTCAGACGCTCATTTACTTTTTCAAAAAAATATTCACGGTTGTAAAGTCCGGTCAATGAATCATGAGTTGCAATATAATGTTCACGGAACAGAATATTCATTTCTTCTGTTCTGTTTTTTATAATAAAGCAAGAACCCAACTTTTTATCGCTCATACAAATTTCTTCATATATAACAGAACAACTTAGCGGTTTTCCGTTGATGTCCAAAAGTTCATTCTTCAAAACAATTTTTTCTGCATTTCCGTATTTTTCAATAAAATTGTCCCGGAACGAATTTGCGCAGGACTGCAAATATTTTCCCGAAGCACAAAATAGTTTTTTAGCTTCGTCATTCGCAAAAATGCATCGGCCGCGGGAATTAAAAAAAAGAACAAAATCTGAATCAGTTTTATAAAAATTTTCGACGGAAGATTTTGTTATTTTATTCGGAACCAAATAATTTGTAAAACAATAGATTAAAAACGTTAAAAATGCGTAAATCAGAACTGATAAAGCAAAAGTGGAAGAAAAGCAGTAAGTTACAACTTCACAAGCAATTACAAAAGCGCAAATAAAAAGAACCGCAAAGTATTTTTGTTTATAAATTTTTGGCGATTTTATGATTTTAAAAATCAAAATCGCAACTGTCAAAAGAGAATAAAATCCGCAAAGCGCAAAATGTAAATAAAAAGACGGATTTTTATGAATTTCCCAAAAATAAAATCCGCCTGAAATTAAATTCCATGAAACTTCAAAAGAATTTTTGAAAAACGGATTTATAAAAAAACAAACTGAATCAGCAATTGCCAAAAACGCAAATATCCTGTCAAAAACCTTTCTATAAAAATGTATTTCCGTATAATCCAAACAAAATTTTAAACTGTAAAAGCAGAACCAGGTTTTGCATGCAAAAAACAGCGAATAAAATATAAAAGCTGAAAAATCCGTTTTTACAAGCATAAGAGAAGCATAAAACGCAACAGAAAAAATTTCGGCCGTAACAGAATAGCAAAGTTGCCACCTGAAACGGCTTTTTGAATGCATAACAATATAAAGCACAAAAAAAAGAAATAAGATAGTGCAAAAAGATACAAAAATATAAAAAACACTCAATGAATTCATTTTTTTTGCGCTCCAATGTATTGCTCTTCAAAAAGTTTTTCCGGGAGCGCCTTTGAATAAAAATCTCCCTGAAAAATATTATATCCGGCTTCTTTAAGGAAATCCGCATGTTTTTTTGAATCAACGCCTTCCGAAACTATAATCATATTCAAACTTGTTGTAAGTTCCTGCAAATTTTTAAGAATTTCCTTATATTTCTTTTCGGAAACATATTCTTTCGTAAGAAATCCCATATCAATTTTTATCGCATCAAGAGGAATTTTATTCAGATTTTCCAAAGAAGAAATTCCTGATCCAAATTTATCCAGTGCAACATTGAATCCGGAATTTCTTAACTCTTCAATAACTTTTTTATGAAGCTTAAAATCTTTTTCAACCAATTTTTCTGTAATTTCCAGTTTTAAGTTTTTCGGCGAAATTTTATACTTTTCAACAAGACCGTTAAAAATTTTACAAATATTTGCAAAATAAAAATCTTTGGAAGAAACATTCACGCACAAAGAAAGATCATCATTTCCGCTGTTTTTCCATTCACTCAACTTTTGAGCAGCCATTTCCCAAACAATTTTATCCATTTGAAAAATTTCATCTGATGTTTCAAGAATATCTAAAAAATTTTGTGGATCCAAAAGACCAAAATCCTTATGATGCCAACGGACAATAACTTCTGCTCCGACAAGTTTTTCCGCAGAATTCAGATTTTCAGATTTTTCGCAATTAAAAATTGGCTGCAAAAAGATTATAAATTGCTTTTTTTCAAGCGCCTCATTGAATCCGCTCAAAATTTGGCTTTTATAAAAATTTTTCTGCATTATATTACTGTCATAATAAGACATTGTAAGTCCATAATTTCCAGTAATTTCATCTATCGCAAGGCAAGCCTTATCAAACATTGACTCAACAGAATCTTCCGCATTTTTGATTTCATAAATTCCAATGCAAACATGAAGTTTATACTTGATTCCTCCCAAACATTCCTGAAGCTTATGTGCGCTTTGAACAGCAACTTCCGGTTTAAAATCCGCCTTTGGAATAAGAACTGCAAATTTGTCGCCGCCAACACGTCCTGAAATTGAATTTTTGGTTTTTATGTCACTAAGCAATTTTGCATGCTCTTTTAAAATCTCGTCGCCAAGAGCTTCTCCGAACAAATCATTTACAAGTTTGAATTTTTCTATATCCGTCGCAATCAAAAGGCGCGGAACATCCGGATTTTTCGTAATAATCTCATTTGCTTTTGAAAAAAAAGCACGCCGGTTGTAAAGCCCAGTTATTGAATCATGAGTTGCCGCATAACGTTCTTTTTCAAGAATTTTTATTTCGTTCGTTTTGTCTTCAAGTTTTAAATAACTTCCCTGAAATTTTCCGGAATTATCAAAAACTTCTTTATAAAAAACTGAAAAAAGACATTTTTTCCCATCTAAAAAGAAAGAATCTTTAAATTCTTCTTCAAACAGACTATTGTAATTTTCTGTTAAAATTTTTTTTCTATAATTTTCAGCTTCTATTTCCGGAATAACTTCCGAATCAAAAATATTTTTTGCAAATTCATTTATATAAACGCACTTTCCGTTCAAGTCAAAACAGACTATTCCGCTTTTTATATTATCAGAAATTATTGAAATCATCGAAGAAAGCTGAATGTTTTTCATATTACATAAAATTATAACATTTAAACTATTATTTTCCTAAATAATTTGCCGCTTCGGAAATAAATTTTTTATATTCCGCAACAAATTCTTCATAATCAGATTTTATAAATTCAATATTTTTTTCTTTTGCGGCAAATTCGTGCTTTTTCGCACGTTCAGCAAGTTTTTCCGCGCCAAAAGTCGCAAGTGAACTTTTCAGCGAATGAGATTCTGTTTGATAATTCAAAAAGTTTTTCTGTTTAAAAGCATTTTTCAGACGCAACATTTTATTTTCCGCATCATCAACCGCAATGTTCAAGACTTCATCGAAAATTTCAATATCGCCGTCAAAATAAAGCAAAACTTTCTGAAAATCAAGCCCGGAAATCTCATTTATATTTTTCACAAGCAAATTATAACACAAAATCCGCCTTGCCGCACAAAAGGAACTTTGCAACAAAATTAATTTGACTAACAAAAATAATGCGAATTATAATGTAAGTCAGACTGAAAATTTTTGCAGATTTTTTAACCTATTAAAATTTTCAAATTCCACAAACTTTACAGGAGAAACAAAACTCATATGGACGCACAAAAAATCTACGGTCCTAAAGACAAACCCCCGCTTGCAAAATGGATTCCGCTAAGTTTCCAGCATGTTTTTGCAATGTTCGGAGCAACAATTCTAGTTCCAATCCTTACCGGTTTAAGCACTTCAACAGCATTGTTCACAGCCGGAACAGGAACTCTGATTTACATTCTTATTACAGGTGCAAAAGTTCCTGCCTTCTTAGGTTCTTCTTTTGCATTCATTCCGGCTCTTATAGGAATCACAGAAAAATATGGCGTTGAATATGCAATGGGCGGCGCGATTTTCGCAGGTCTTTTCTACTGTTTGATTGCCACAATAATAAAGTTTTCCGGAAAAAATTGGATAGACAAAGCACTTCCGCCTGTAGTAATAGGTTCTGTAATTATTGTAATCGGAATGTCACTTTCCGGTTCTGCAATAAATAACGCAATGTTCCATAACGGTTCATATTCTTTGGTAGCAACAAGCATTGCCGCAGTAACGCTTCTTATCGCCGTTATTGCAACAATCTTTTTAAAGGGATTCTTCAATACAATTTCAATTCTTATCGGACTTATCGGCGGTTATCTTTTTACATTGATAATGGGATTTATTTCCGAAAAATACAGATTTATTGATTTTACCGCTGTCCGCGAAGCAAAATGGATTGGACTTCCTTTCCTGCACACTAACGAAGCCGGACAATATTACTGGATGGCTCCAAAATTCAATGTTGTAGCAATCATAACATTTATAATCGTTTCAATTTCTACAATCTGCGAACACTTGGGCGATACACTTACAACATCAACAGTTGTAGGACAAGACTTTACAAAAAATCCGGGATTGCACAGAACTCTTTGCGGCGACGGAATTGCAACTGCATGGGCGGCAATCTGGGGTGGACCGCCGAACACAACTTACGGCGAAAACATCGGCGTTATGGCAATCACAAAAGTTTATTCCGTTTGGGTAATCGGCGGCGCGGCTGTAATTGCAGTCGTTCTTTCGTTCTGTCCAAAATTCGGTGCGCTTATACAGACAATTCCAAATCCGGTTCTTGGCGGTATCTGTATTCTTTTATACGGACTTATCGCATCAAGCGGTCTTAGAACAATTGTAGAAAGCGGAGTTGACTATAAAGACAAACGAAACCTTACAATTTCTTCTGTAATTATGGTTCTTGGAATTGGCGGCGGTCTTTTGGAATTCAAAATCGGAAGCAACTTTACATTCAGTCTTGGCGGAGTTGCGCTTGCAACTATCGTAGGAATCCTTCTGAATTTGATAATTCCTAACTCTGAAAAAGCAAAAGTTTCAAAAGACTAAAAGGACAAAACACGCTGAACCAATACAAATCAGCGTGGACTTGCCCCCATACAAAAAAAATATTAAAATGCAGATGAGTGGGAAAATATGAAAAATTTACTTGTCTGCATTTTTATTTTAACTCAATTAATTTTTGCAGTTTCTTGCGGAAAATCAAAAGAATCTAAATTTTCAGTTTCAAGCCTTGTAACTTTATATGATGCAGGCGAAGATTCAAATGAACTAAAACTTTCTACACAAACATGGCACAAATCAAACGACTGTATAGTTGTACTTTTCGGATATGGCTACAATGATGCTGAATTTGTAAGCAAAGCAAAAGAAAAACTTTTTCTAAAATACGGAAACCACAGCGAAAACGGAAGACTTCTTCCTCTTGTTTTTCCGGATGATTTTAAACATGGAACAAGAACATACATAACAGACTTGGCGAATATAATAAAAAATAAAGAAGTTTCTGCAATGGTAATTCTTGGCGCTCCGGAACGAACTTATACCGCAATTGCGCGAATACAAGACAGTTACGACGGAAAAATTCCGTTTCCCATAATCTCGCTCTTTCCGCAGGATGATGTTCTTGGAATGGAATATTCCGCAGATTTTGTTTTAGACAAAACTCAAAAGGCGCAGCTAAACGGAATTGTAGAATTAGAAGCCGAACAGGAACTTGTAAAGGATGTTCCCGCAATTCTTGAGCGCGCAATTTATTTTGCAGACATAAGCTGCGCACCTTTTGAAAAAAACGAAAATCTTTTTCAAATTGTAAAAATGATAGCAGGAGATGAAAAAGTTGTTCGCTATTCAGATCCGGAAACCGGATTAATTTCCATAAATCATTTTGTGCTGGAATAACCAGGCAGAATCATTTGCAGCAAATACGGAAAAAAGGAATAAATATGAACTGCTTTTCGCAGCTTGAAAACGGCATTTTCGCAACAAAAAAAGACCTTGAAATACTTTCAGAAAAACAAAATGCCAATATTTTAGTTCTTTCGGATTCTCACGGAGCGGCGGCCACTCTTTTCTCAATAATAGAAAATTTTGGCAAAAAAGCAGATGCGCTGATTTTTGCAGGCGATGGAATTTACGATCTTCTGAACGTTATGGAAAAATGCCGTGCAAATTTTTCCGAAAAAAAACTGCTTCCGCCTGTAATCGGATTTGTAAAAGGAAACAACGATTCATTCAGTGCAAGCACATCTTTTGAAAAAAACATAAAAATTCCGTCTAAAATCGTTTTAAAGGCAGGCAATAGAAATATACTTGTTACGCACGGTCATAGCGAAGGCGTTTATTACGATTTTTCAACCTTAGAAGCAACTGCACAAGTATTTGGTGCAAACGCAGTTATTTTCGGACATACTCATGTTCCTACCGAAATGCTCAGCAAAGTTTATCTGCTGAATCCAGGCAGCGTAGGCTACCCGCGCCATAAAAGTCCGCCAAGTTTTGCAATGCTGGAAATTCTTGGACCAAATATAAATTCAATCTTCTATAAAATTCAATCCGAAAAAAAACTTGAATTTATACCCTATTTTCCGGATCCTTTTTACGGTTTTTAATTTTTACAGTTTTAAGTGCGCAAAATTATTTATTTTCGCCTAATAAAAAACCTACAGTTCCATGACCAGGAAAAACTTGAACATCATCCGGAATTTCTGAATAAATTCTCTTTAATGACTTTGCCATCAAAGCCTCGCTGCCACCGGAAAGATCCGTTCTTCCCCAACTATGAAAGAAAACAGTGTCTCCGCTAATCAAAATTTTTTCATTTTTATTATACCAGCAAACAGAACCCGGAGTATGACCTGGTGTATGCAACGCTTTCCAGCCGCTTAATTCTGCAATTAGATTTTTAGCAGAAATATTTTTCAAAAGGGAAGACAATACGGGTTCTCCAGAAAAAAGAATATCAGGAGAAGGCAAAGTTTTTAAAGCGGCGCAAAGATTTTCAAGTCCCATCTGTTCCAAAACATAACTTTGCGCACATTCAGCATTCTGACCGACCATAATTGAATCTTCTTTGCAGCAAATAAGCGGAACTTCCGGATATGCTTTTTTCATAATTCCAGTTCCAGTTATATGATCAAAATGTCCATGCGTTAAAATAAAAGCGACGGGTTCAAGCCCCTCAGAAGAAAGAAAAGATGTAATTTTATTTGAATCATTTGTAAAATTGCAGGCTGCCGGATCAAAAACAAGAACTTTATTTTCGCAAAGCGGAACAATCAAGGTATTAACGCCAAAAGGACCCGTATTTAAAACTGAAATATTCATAAATCAATAAAAGTAAAAAAATTAATGCTCAGACTTTTGCATAAAAACAAAAATCTGAGCGTTTTATCAGTTTTTTCTATAATTATTAAAGAGCAGAATCATCCTGCGGTTCTACATGAGAAGCGCCAAATGCCTCGTTTCCAGAAGCTTTTGTAGCCGCTGCATACGCTGCCGCATCTTCCGCAGCTTCCTGATCTGTATATCCGTCAGAGAGCGGAATTGAATCATCAGAAAAATCAAGACCGTCTTTAGAGCGGCTGTAGCTTACAGCAAGTTTTCTTCCGCGGTATTCATATCCATTAAGAACAGAAATCGCTTTTTCCGCATCTTCCTTAAAAAGCTGAATAAAAGAATAATTTGCAAGAACGCGGATATCGCCAATTCTGTCGCGTTCAAGACCTGCACCACCAACCAAAAGACCAACTAAATCGCGCGGAAAAACACGTCTGTTTCTTCCGATACTGATAAAAATTGTCGCCGCCAATTCAGGATCAATCTGAACACGCGGGCGCGGCTGGCGTTCTTCTGTAGTTTTTTCCAATTCGCGATTTTCGCGTGCCGGACGTTCGCGAAGATTTCTTCTATTGTCACGGTAATCATTTCTGCGTGAACGGTACGCTCCATGAAAATGTTTTACTGTTTCCTTTACAAAATAAGCAGCTACATAATTTCTAAGTGAAAATGGAACATTTTTCTTAAAAATTTTCTTAACTTCTGTAAGAAGATCAGGATTTTCCTGTGTTTTTACTTTTTCTACTACATCCTGAAGAAATTCTGCAGCCGAATTCAAATCGATTTCTGACTCGCGTCTGTTATACATAAAATACTCCTATGTTTCTCTAAAGCTCTGCTACAAAACCCGAACCAAATTTTTCAAAACCATTTCTAGACAACAGCGGTATTAAAAAATCCGGCATAATTACATTGGTCAGCAGAACCCATTTTTTTTTCTGATCTCTCAAAGCATTCATCAACGAATTTAAAAGTTCGCTTCCTATGCCAAGACCTCTAAATTTTTCCGGAACATAAAAACTTGTTAAAGTCACAATTTTATCTGTTCTTTTTGATATAGGCATTGCTGTTATACATCCGGCAAATTCATCAGAATTAGAATGACATACGATTCCAGTCTGTTCAACATCATTTCCCGACTTAAACCGTTCAATCCATAAATCTATTAACGCCATTCGTAAATCTTCCGGTGCCGAATTTTCAAATTCACTCAATGCCGCAATTTTTAACTTTTGAAGAATTTCACCATGATCTGATAATGAATAATTGGAAAAATTAAAATCATTCTGAATCAAATCTTCAATTTCTTCCGGTTCTTGGGCCAATTTTTCCAAGCCCCAAACTTCACGCAGCTGATTGTACCATCCATTGATATAAAGGCGCATTTTTCTGTTTTTAAATTGATGCCAGCGCTTTTCAACTTCCGGATACCTTTTTAATTCATCCTTGAAATTTCTAAAGACCCCCCTTCCTGAATGAAGAATTCGTTGCAATTCATCTTTTGCAATAGGGGAATGCAACACGTTTACAAAGTCTTCCATCAAGTTAAAACCGTCAGAAGAATTCCATTCAGGCAAAACATAAAAACTGTTTTCATCCGCACTTATATTATCAGAAGAAATCAAAGCAGAATTCTTTGCATCGACCAAAAATTTCTGCTCCTGATTTTCCAAGGCCTGAAGAATTTCATCCTCAAGCTTTTCCGTGAGTGCAAACACCATAAATTATTTTACCAAATCTTTTCTTGAATTTACAATTCTTGAAACAAGACCGTATTCAATTGCTTCCTGCGCGTTAAGCCAATAATCTCTGTTTGTATCTGCAGAAACCTGTTCAATTGATTTTCCAGTCTGATCTGCAATTATCTTATTCAAAACAACTTTTGTGCGCTCCATTTCTTTTGCATGAATTTCAATATCCGTAGCAACTCCGCGCATTCCAGACGAAGGCTGATGAATAAGGTAACGGCTGTTCGGAAGCGCAACACGATTTTCCTTTTCAACTGCAAGAAGAATCAAAGCAGCCGCACTTGCAATAAGTCCCATTCCTACAAGAACTACAGGGC
>CAYXDA010000019.1:0-20167 GCA_964463615.1 uncultured Treponema sp. | reverse complement strand
TGATTGCCACAGCTAGCGGTAGGGATTGCAGTGGAAATGAGCGCAGCGAATTGAAGCGGAAAGCCCGACGGCGAAGCCGGACCGCCCGAATTGAATTTGACTGATTGCTAAATGATGAGTGTTTCTTTATAATTTAGTTACTATGGGTAACAAAAACGAAAAATCACAGTTCAGTCATTGGGCAGATTTGATGGCTGATAAAATCATTAAAGAAAAGGGCGACCTTGATTTGTATACTTGCGCTTCCGGAATTACACCGTCCGGAACGGTTCATATTGGTAATTTCCGGGAAATTATTACGGTGGATTTAGTGGTGCGGGCTTTGCGCGACCGCGGTAAAAATGTGCGTTTTATTTATTCTTGGGATGATTATGATGTTTTTAGAAAGGTTCCGGCAAATATGCCAGATCCTGATGTTTTGAAAAAATATTTAAGATTTCCAATTACTATGGTTCCGGATACAACCGGACGAAATGAAAATTATGCGCGTCATCACGAAGTTGATATAGAAAAAGAATTGCCGCGTGTTGGAATTTTTCCGGAATTTTTGTATCAGGCGGAACGCTACAGAGCCAACCGCTATGTTGATGGAATGAAAAAAGCGTTGCAGAACCGCGATTTGATTAAAGAATGTTTGAACGAATATCGCGATGAAGAACATAAAATGAAGCCGGAAGATGTTTACTGGCCTGTTTCTATTTTCTGCGGAAAATGCAATAAAGATACTACGGAAATTACCGGTTACGATGGTGAATACGGAGTTTCTTACAAGTGTGAATGCGGAAACTGTGAAACTGCTGATTTGCGTACTTTTAAAGGTGCAAAACTTGGTTGGCGTGTTGACTGGCCGATGCGCTGGAACGAAGAAAAGGTTGTTTTTGAACCGGGCGGAAAGGATCATATTTCTCCTGGTGGTTCGTATGATACGGCTAAACTTGTTTCTAAAAAAGTTTATGGTTGGGATGCGCCGATTACGATGCGCTACGATTTTGTAAATTTGAAAGGCGTTCCTGGAAAGATGTCTTCTTCAAAAGGCAAAGTTATTTCTTTGGTTGATGCTTTGGAAGTTTATCAGCCGGAAGTTTTGCGCTATATTTTTGCCGGAACAAAACCTAATACGGAATTTGCCATATCCTTTGATTTGGATGTTAATAAAGTTTACGAAGATTACGACAAAACTGAGCGTGTTGTTTGGGGAATTGACAAGGCGAAGAGCGAAGATTTCCTTGAGCATGAAAAACGCATTTATGTTCTTTCTCAGATTGACAACAAGATGCCAAGCGTGATGCCTTATCAGGTTGGCTTTAGAATGATGACAACTTTGCTTCAGACTTATTCCGGTGATATTGATGCTGTTATAAAGTCTTTGGGCGATGTAAAACCTGAACAGGAACCTGCTTTGCGACGTCGCGCGGCTTGCGCATGGTATTGGATTCGCGAATGTGCGCCGACTTGTGCTGAAGATTTTTGTTTTTCTTTGCGGGAAGACGGTTCTGCGGCGGATTTGTCTGATGATTTGCTTGCGGCGGTTAAGCGTGTTCGTGATGAAGTTGTTCCGCGCGTTGGAACTTTTGCAACTGACCGCGACTGTCAGCAGGCTATGTACGACATTGCTACGGAACTTGGTCTTGATGCAAAGGCTCTGTTTACTGCGCTTTATCAGGCTTTGATCGGAAAGGCGCAGGGACCTAGACTTGCGTCGTTTATGAAAATTATTGGAAAAGATAAGTTGCAGAAGATTCTTTCTGTTTACTAAGATATCGAATTATAAATACAAAATAGCGGGGTTTATCGTAAAAAACACTAAAAATTTTATTTACACTGTACAAAAAACGGATTTTTGAGCAGTGTAAATAATTTTGATGAATTTTATAAACTCCGCTATTTTTTTGTTGTTTTGCGAAGCGGCGTGTACCCGAGCGCGCGCATGGAATTCAGCACGGCAACGAATGAAACTCCCACATCACCGAATACTGCAAGCCACATTGTTCCGATTCCTAGGCCGCTTAAAATCATAATCAATGACTTTACTCCAATAGAAAATACAAGATTTTGGTAAACAATACGCAAAGTTCTTTTTGAAATGCGGATTGAGTCTGCGAGTTTTGACGGTTCGTCTGTCATAATCACAACGTCTGCGCTTTCTATTGCCGCATCGGAGCCAAGCGCGCCCATTGCAACACCTACATCTGCGCGCGCAAGAACAGGCGCATCGTTTATTCCGTCGCCGGCGAATGCAACCTTGCCCTTGCTGCCTTTTAGTTCATTCAAAAGAATTTCTACTTTGGAAACTTTGTCCTGCGGCAAAAGTTCCGGGAATACATCTGTTATGCCAAGTTCGGCTGCGGCTTTTTGAGCGGATTTTTTATTGTCGCCGGTAAGCATAACGATTTTGGAAACTCCCGCTTTTTTTAAGTTTTTAATAGCAGTTTTTGCGTCGCTTTTTATTTGGTCAGAAATTACAATGTAGCCAAGATATTTTTTTTCTTCTGCAATAAAAATTACAGTTCCGGATTTGTCGCAATCAATGTCTTTTTGCAAAACCGGAATATTGTTTTTCTGCATAAGTTTTACATTGCCCGCAAGAATTTCTTTTCCGTTCAAAGTAACTTTTATTCCATGTCCGGCAATTTCTTCCGCACCGGAAATATTTTGCTTTCCGCAAAGTTCGCAGGAATGAGCCGCATTTATGGATTTTGCAACCGGATGATTGGAGCGGCCTTCTGCGTGAGCTGCAATTGCAAGAAGCTGTTCTTTTGAAATGTCGTTTGTTGCGGGGCATATTTCGGTAACTTCAAAAACGCCTTTTGTTAAAGTTCCGGTTTTATCAAAAACAGCGGTTTTTGTATTGCACAGCGATTCCAAAGCGGAGGAACCTTTCATTAAAATTCCGTTGCGGCTTGCGGCGCCGATTCCGCCAAAAAAAGTGAGCGGAACAGAAATTACAATCGCGCACGGGCAGGAAACAACCAGGAACGAAATTGCTCTGTAAACCCAAGTTGACCATTGCCATTCACCTTTTGCAAGACCAATTAAAACTGTGGGAATTATTGCAACTGCAACAGCAAGTGCGCAAACGACCGGCGTGTAAATTCTGCTGAATCTTGTTATAAAACGCTCTGTTTTTGTCTTTTTTTCGTTGGAAAATTCAACAAGTTTTATGATTCTTGATGCGGCAGATTCGGAAGAAATGCGGCTTGTTTTTATTTCAATAACAGAATTTTTGTTTATTGCGCCGGAAAAAACTTCCGAACCTTCAAAAACTTCTACCGGAACAGATTCACCTGTTAAAGTTGAGTTGTCCACGAACGAAGAGCCCTTTGTTATTATTCCGTCAACCGGAATGCGTTCGCCGGGCTTTACGATAACAGTTTCACCGATTTGAACTTCTTCCGCTTTTACATTTTGTATGTTGCCGCCGCGCAAAACATTTGCTGTGTCCGGACGGATTTTCATAAGCGAACTGATTGATTTTTCTGATTTTTCCACTGCATAATCTTCAAAACGTTCGCCAATCTGGTAAAAAAGCATAATTGCAACCGCTTCCGGAAGTTGTCCGATGCAGACTGCGCTTAGCGAAGCAACAGCCATAAGGAATTTTTCGTCGAAAAGTTCTCCGTGAAAAAGATTGTAAATTGCGCTTTTTACAACATTGTAACCGACCAAAAGATATGCTGCCAGATTTGCAAAAGTAAACGCATATTTCTGATATTCTTCAATATTCGGAACATTTTTTATAAAATCACCAAGTTTGATATTTTCAAGAATAACCGCAAAAATCAAAAGAATTGCAGAAAGAATTATTTTTCCAAGCGGAATTTCATCTTCGTGTTCATTTTCGTGGTCGCATCCTTCGCATTTGATGTGCATCTTATGTTCGTGAGCGTGTTCGGTTTTTATCGGTTCATTGTGTTTATTCAAAATATTTTACCTCCAGTTTATTGTAAAGGGGCGCCTGCCCCTCGCTGCAAACCTTCGGGGTTTCGTAGGCTCAACCCCTCCGGTTTTCCGCTGCCCCCTCGCCTAGGGGCAAACTTCGTTTTCCCCTAAAACCCCTTTTTATTCGCCTATATGATCTAATCCTTGCGCAAGAATTGAATGTACGTGTGCATCTGCAAGAGAATAAATAAGCGATTTTCCTTCTCTTGTAAATTTTACCAAGCCATTTGCCTTTAAAATTCGCAGCTGGTGGCTTACGGCGGATTGCGTCATTCCCAGATTTTCTGCAATGGCGTTTACAGAAAGCGAGTTGTCCAGCAAAACAAAAAGAATTTTAATTCTTGTTGAATCGCCGAATATTTTAAAAAGTTCAGCAAGGTCAAACAATGTGTCTTCGTCCGGCATTGCATCTGAAACTTCTTTGTTTTCCATAAAAACTCCTGTAATTGAATTTTTATTCTGTTTATTTGAATATCTGTTCATATGTTAAAACATTAATCTTTTATTGTCAATAAAAGATTGCAGATAATTTCAGACGTAAAAATATGCAAAAAAGTTATGCAATTTAATATTTTAGTTCTAAACATTCAGTTCCGTTTTCCGATAATCAAAATGAAAGAAAAAAATCTTAAAAAAGGGGGCAAATAATGTCTGTTTCTATCAGTTCCGCATATTCAAATATTGCCTCTTCAAATCTTTCTAAAATTTACGTTCCGGTAAATAAATCAGCAGTTTTATATTCGCATTTTGACCATGTTTCCGGCTTTGTTGCAAAAAACGGGCAGAACGGAGTTTCTATTTCCAAAATTCAGATTTTAAACACTTTGATAGATCATCTTTCGGCAATAAAGAGCGGGAAAGTTCCTGCCGCTGTAAAGAATTCTACTCCGGAACAAATTGATTCTATGATTACAAACTACCAGACGCAAATCCGGCAGGCAGTGCAGGCCGCTTCTTCCGTTGCGAATGGGGTTGCGGGCGCAAAACCGGAACCGGGCGTGCTCTTTTCTATAAATGCCTGAACTGTTATAATTTCTTTACAGCAGAATCTTTCTGTTTGTTTCTTATTTAATTCTCTTAATCAGGAGATAAAATGTTTTTTCTTCAAATTTTGATTCTTGTTGCCGGTTTTTTATTTTTAGTAAAAGGCGCTGATTTTTTTGTGGACGGAGCTTCCCGGATTGCAAAAAGATTCAATATTCCTTCAATTGTAATTGGTCTTACAATTGTTTCTTTTGGAACAAGTCTTCCTGAACTTGCAGTAAGCGTTACTTCTGCAATAAAAGGAATAAACGGAATTGCAATTGGCAATGTTGTAGGTTCGAATATTGTAAATCTTATGTTTGTTGCGGGATTGGCTGCGTTTATTTCCCCTATGCAGATGGGAAAATCTTTGATGAAAAAAGACTTTCCTTTTTCTATTCTGATAACGCTTGCTCTTTTTTTGATGTGTGCGGATAAACTTTTTTTGCCGGATTCAGAAAATATTATTTCGCGCGCAGACGGCCTTGTTCTTCTTTTGTTCTTTGTGATTTTTATGTATTCAACAGTTTCTTATTCGCTGTCAAACAAAAATGAAGAAGAAGTTGCAGAAGAAGAAAAATCTTCGCTGCCAAAAATTATTTTCTTTACGGTTATTGGTCTTGTGGGTGTAATTCTTGGCGGACAAATGGTTGTAAACAGCGCTACTTACATAGCAAAAGCCGCAGGAATGAGCGACACTTTGATTGGGCTTACTATTGTTGCGTTCGGAACTAGTCTTCCGGAACTTGTTACAAGCGTAATTGCAGCCAGAAAGGGCGAAAATGATATTGCGATGGGAAATGTAATTGGTTCGAATATTTTTAATATTCTGTTTATTCTTGGCGTTTCCGCAACGATTACGCCGCTTAGCGTTGACAACGAAAGTATTTTTGACATTTTGATTTTGATAGGATTCAGCGCTCTTGTATGGATTATGGCGCGCCCTAAGTATAAGCTTAACCGTCCTTGCGGAGCAATTATGAGTTTGCTGTACATTGCTTACGATGTATTTATCTTTTTGCGCTAAAAATAACGCGCCGCGAAGCCAGGCGCCGTGTACCGAGGGGTAGGCGAAAACCGGAGGTTTGAGCCGTAGGGCAGGCGCCCTCCTTTGAACTTACTTGCGCCCGTATCACTAAAAAGCATCTGCTTTTTAGTGAGTAGTGAGGCACGATGTGCCGAACGTGGGGGCAGGCGCCCTCCTTTGAACTTTTATCTATTTTGTTTTTCCTATTTTCTAATCTTTGAAAAAATGTTATTATTTTTTTACTTCCACTAATAAAAAAGAGGTTTGAAGAATGCCGTATTCAGAACCAACTGAGCTTGCTGTTATTGCATGCCCTGGCGGAGAAGCCTTTGCAGATGCAGTAATTACGCACTTAAAGCACATGTACAAACATCGTTTTACATTAAAAAATGATGCCATTTCTAAGCGTTACAATCTTGAAAAATCAGAACTCATCAACAAGATTAATCTTGACAATGACCTTGAAACTTCTGATTTGGTTATCCGCGGAGCGATTGACAAGTATCGTGCGCCTACTTTTAAGGTTGATACAACTTTCACTTACTTTGCGAACGGAGAATTCAAGACTGAAATTAACGAATCTATCCGCGGAAAAGATGTTTTTATTTTCCAGGATGTAGAAAATCATGAAGTTATCAGTTTGAACGGGGGAAAGAATAAGATTTCCCTTTCTGTAAATGATCATTTGATGTGTCTTTTGAACACAATTGATTCTGTACGACAGGCTGGAGCCGCAAAAATTACTCTTGTAGTTCCGGTTTATCCTTATAGCCGCCAGCACAAAAAGAAGGGACGCGAAGGTCTTGCTGCGGCAATGCTTGGACATGTTTACGAAATGCTTGGTGTTTCGCGCATTATTACACTTGATATTCACAGCCGCGAAATTGTAAACGCATTCAATACAATAAATTTGGAAAATCTTCATGCCAGTTATCAGATAATCCGCGAACTTGGCAAAATTGTAGATCTGACCGGCAAAAAAGATGATTTGGTTGTTGTTTCGCCTGATACCGGCGCAATCGACCGCAATAAATTTTATGCTTCGGGATTAAAGCTTCCGCTTGCAATGATTTATAAAGAACGCGATTATTCTGTTGTTACGCAGAACGCAAAAGATACTAACATCAAGAGCGTAAAATTGCTTGGCGATGTAAAGGGCAAAGTTGCTTTCCTGGCGGATGATATGCTTGGAACTGGAGGAACTTTGCTTAAAGCAATGTCGTTCCTTAAAGACAACGGCGCTACAAAAGTTATTGCCGCTATAAGTTTGCCGTTCTTTACAGGAAACGCAATCGAACTTTTTGACGAAGCGTATAAACAAGGTTTGTTCTACCGTGTGATTGGAACGAACGCGGTTTATCACGAAGAGCTTCTTGAAAAGGAATGGTATATTTCTACTGATGTTTCCGGTTTGTTCGCAAATGTAATCACAAGAATACATCACAACCAGTCGATTGGCGATTTGTTGGACAACCGCACTATTATTGAAAAAATTGTAAAAGCGCAGCAAGAGTCTGCAAAACAGGCAAATTCATAGGCAAATTAAAGTGAACTTGCTTTGCGCTGATATTGGAACAACCTCGCTTAAAATGGGAATTATTTCCGAAGATGGCGGGGTTGTTTCGTCTGTTCAAAAGTTTTTTGATTTATCTGCGGCAACTGATTTTTTTGCGGACGAATGGCTTTTGCGTTTTAGCGAAGGCTGCAAAGAATTACTGGATGGCGGAAAATTAAAGATTTCTGCGGTTTGCATTTCCGGAAACGGGCCTACAATTGTTGCAGAATGCGGGCGGACTTTGCTTTGGAACAGTCCGCTTTCAAAAAAACTGAAAAATATTCCGGATACAAAATCTTTTTATATTCCGCAGTTTTTAGCTTTTAAAACTTTTTTTCCGCAGGAATGGGAAAATTCAAAATATATTTTTTCCGGCCCGGAATTTCTGATTTATAAACTTACAGGAAACGCTTTTTCTGTTCTGCCGGAAAAACGTTTTGAAATCGCCTATTGGACAAATTCTGAATTAAATAAATTCAATATTGAAGCTGAAAAAATTCCGCCCTTTGTTCCGCTTGGTCATAATGCCGGAACTGTGGAAAAGAACGTTGCTGCTCAGCTTGGAATTTCTGAAGTTCCTGTTTTTTGCGGAGGACCGGATTTTATTGCCGCATTGATTGGAACTGGAACTGTGGAACCTGGAAAACTTTGCGACAGAAGCGGTTCCAGCGAAGGCATTAATTTGTGCGCAAAAATGCCGGTTTTTGCAGAAGGTTTCAGAACTTTGCCAAGCGCAATTCCGGGGCTTTGGAATATTTCCGTTATAATTCCCAAGTCAGGAATTCTTTTGGATGAATATAAAAAAGAAATTGAACAATTTGAAGAAAACTCTGTTTCTTGGAAAGAACTTATAGATGATTCTTTTGAAGATAAAAACAGCGAAGGTTTTAGAATTCTTTGCGAACTTTCAGCAGATGTAAAAAATGCGGTTTTTGCGTTAAAAAAACTTGCGGAGCAAAACAATCTTGCTTTTGATAATAAAATGAGCGTAACCGGCGGTCAGGCAAAAAATGAACGCTGGCTGGAAAAAAAAGCGTCCGATTGCGGAATTGATTTGGAAATCTGCAATTCTGCGGATTCCGAACTTGTTGGAAACGCTGTAATTGCGCTTTTCGGACTTGGAAAATACAAAACGCTGCAGGAAGCGGCAAAAAATATAGTTCATTCCACAAAAGAAATTTGCGCAAATAAAAAAATCGAAAAAGAACTGAAAATTTATAAAATTCCGGAAAATCTTAAAACTATAATTTTTGATATTGATTCAACTTTATATACAAGCCCGTCTTATGCATTTGAGCAAGTTGATGTGCAGATTCGTTATTGGGCAAAAAAACGCGGAATAACTTCTGCGCAGGCGCGTAACGAAATTAGTGAATTCCGAAAAAAATGGTCTAAGGAGCATGGCGGAAAAAAAATCAGTTTAGGAAATACATTGACTTATTTTGGCGTAAGCATAGCGGAAAGTATTGCGATGCGCAGAAATCTTCTGGAACCGGCCGATTTTTTGGAATATGACGAAATGCTTGTGCAAACTGTAAAAACATTGCGGAAACATTACAAATTGATTTGCGTTACAAATAATCCCGTTCTGCCGGCAAAAAAAACTTTGGATGCAATTGGCATTTCTGAATTAATTCCGGATATAATCGGCTTGGATACGTCCGGTAAATCAAAGCCGGCACGCGAACCTTTTGAACTTGCACTTAAAAAAACTGATTCAAAGCCGGAAGAATGTATTTCGATTGGCGACCGCTACGATATGGATATTTCGCTTCCGCTGGAAATGGGAATGGGCGCAATTTTGGTAACAGGAGTTTGCGATGTCTACAAACTTCCTGAAATATTGCAAAAATAAAAACGCCTTTTTATCCGCCTTGTTTCCGATTTTTTTGATATTTCGTTCCTGTAAAAAAAATATTTGATTGTCGGTGGGGGGGGGCGGAAACTTTCGAAAATTTTCTCTTTACGAAAAAAAAACAAACCGCTAATATGATTTAAGAACAGTTACTCTTTTTTTAGAGAATTGATTCAAAAGCGGTTTTGCAACCGCAAAAAAACGCTCTTTTATAAAAGACTTGATCTTTAAGGACAGGTACTATGACTACTCTTGATTTTTTTAACTACAAACAGGAAAATCGCAAAATTTCTATGGTTACGTGTTATGACGCAACATTTGCACGGATTGTGGAAAAATCAGAAATTGACTGCATTTTAATCGGTGACAGTTTAAGTATGGTTATGCACGGAAAAAAAACTACAATTCCCGCAAAAATGCGCTGGATGGTTGAACACACAAAAAGCGTGCGCAGCAGCACTGAAAAATACATCATTGCGGATATGCCGTTTTTAAGCACCCGGAAAGGAAAAAAGCATGCAACAAAATGTGCCGGAAAACTTTTAAAGGCTGGCGCAAACTGTGTAAAAATTGAAGGTGTTTTTGCGCAGGAAGAAATTTTGCGCCATCTTGTGCTAAGCGGAATTCCTGTTGTAAGCCATTTGGGACTTACTCCGCAGTTTTATCAGTCTTTTGGCGGACACAAAATGCAGGGAAAAACGCAAACTGCTGCGGAAAAAATTATTGAAGAAGCAAAAAAAGCGGAAGAAGTTGGCTGCATTGCGATTGTTCTTGAATGTATTCCGGCTGATTTGGCGGAAAAAATTACAAAAATGATAAAAATTCCAACGATTGGAATTGGTGCCGGTGTTAATACAAACGGGCAGGTTCTTGTTTTGCAGGATTTGCTTGGACTTAGCGGATTTAAACCTCGTTTTGTGCGCCAATATTTGAACGGTGCGGAACTTGTTCAGGGCGCATTGAACAATTATGCGAAAGACGTTTTAAATTCAAATTTTCCTGGAAAAGAAGAAACAAAATAAAATTCGGGCGTTGCGCCGCTTTGCGTCGCCGGGCTTTTGCGGTATAAAATTGGCTCCGCCAATTTTTCCGTCCAGCCGTACTTCGTACGTCCGTCCCGCTTCGCGGCTACAATCCCTAACGCATTCACACTTAAAAATTGTATTTATAAAAAGGAAAAAATTATGGAAATTATAAAAACAGTAAAGCAATTTCAGGAAATCAGAAAATCTCTTCAGACAAAAAAAATCGGTTTTGTTCCTACAATGGGCGGTCTTCATGCCGGACATTTAAGTCTTGTAAATCGCTCAAAATCAGAAAACGAAATTACAGTTGTAAGCGTTTATTTAAATCCGACCCAGTTTAACGATAAAAAAGATTTGGAAACTTATCCTGCAAATTTTAGCGAAGATGCAAAACTTTTGGAAAACGCAAAAGTTGATTATCTTTTTGCTCCTACTTATTCGGAAATGTATCCGGATGATTACAAGTATAAAATTACGGAAAACTTTTTTTCCAAAACTTTATGCGGCGCAAAACGTCCGGGTCATTTTGACGGCGTTCTTACAGTTGTAATGAAACTTTTTAATATTGTCCGCCCTGCAAATGCGTATTTCGGTGAAAAAGATTTTCAGCAATATAAACTTTTAAAAGGAATGGTCGAAGCGTTTTTTATGAACATAAACATTGTTCCATGTCCTATTGTGCGCGAAAATAACGGACTTGCAATTTCCAGCCGCAACCGAAAACTTTCCAAAAACGCTTTGGAAGTTGCACCAAAATTTTATAAAATTCTTTCCGGAAAGGGAACTTTGGAAGAAAAATCAGCGGCGCTTACAAACGCAGGTTTTAAGGTTGATTACATTACGGAACAAGACGGCCGGCTTTATGCGGCGGTTTTTCTTGAAGATGTGCGACTTATAGATAATGTTAGGCTTTGAGTAAAACGAATTTGCGACAAAGCCGCATTTTTAATTATTAATAAAGGAATTTCTATGAAAAAAAATATTTTGCTTAATGTTTCCGGTTCAATTTCTGCATACAAAGCATGCGCCTTGATCAGTCTTTTAACAAAAAATGATTTTTCTGTACGCGTTATTGCCTCTGAATCTGCGCTGCATTTTGTCGGAAAAGCCAGTTTTGAAGGTCTAAGCCATAATCGCCTTGAAACAAGTATGTTTGAAAACGAAGACCCTATTGCGCACATAAATCTTGCGCAAAACTGGGCCGATTTAATAATAAGTTATCCGGCCAGTGCAAACACAATAAACCGGCTTGCTTGCGGCTTATCAGACGATTTGTTCGGGGCGGTTTGTCTTGCAAACAATTTTAATAAACCGCTTTTAATCGCTCCGGCAATGAATACGCAGATGCTTTTACATCCAAGCGTTCAGGAAAGTTTGAAAAAACTGCAAAAATGGGGAGCAAAAATTCTTCCTTGCGGAAAAGGAAAGCTTGCCTGCGGAACAACCGGCGAAGGAAGACTTTTGGAACCGGAAGAAGCGCTTTCTTTTATAAAAAAAGCGCTCGAAGATAAATAGGATAAATTTATGAAAATTCTGATTACTGGCGGCGGAACCAGCGAACCGATAGATTCAGTGCGCTATATTACAAATTTTTCCACAGGAAAGACTTCTTCGTTTTTGGCGGATTTTTTTGCAGAACACAAAAATTCCGTAACTGCGCTTATGGCAGAAAATGCAGTAAAACCGCATGATAAAAGCATAAAAATCATTACGTTCAAAACTTTTTGCGATTTGGAAAATTCGCTGGAAACGGAATGTAAAAAAAATGATTTTGATGCGATAATTCATGCGGCTGCGGTAAGCGATTTCAGTGTTGGTTCTATAGAAATTGGCGCTAAAACATTTTTTCCGGGCGAAGTAAGCAAAATAAGTTCGGAAGAAAATATTGTTTTGCACCTTAAAAAGAATCCCAAGATTTTATGCAAAATAAAAAATTGGTCGGGTGAAAAAGCAAAACTGATTGCGTTCAAGCTTACAAGCGGCGCAGACGAAGCGGAAAAAAATCTTGCTGTAAAAAAACTTTTTGAAGCGGAAAAAGATTTTAAGCTTCTTCCGGATTTTGTTGTGCAAAACGACAAAGCAGAAATAACGGAAAGCAGACATCCGTGTGCAATTTACGCAAAATCAAATAAAAATAATTGTTTTGCGCTTTGCGGAAGAACGGAAACTCTTATGGAATTCGCAGAAAGTTTGGAAGAACTGCTTAAAAAGGGGTTTTAGGGGAAAACGAAGTTTGCCCCTAGGAGAAGGGGTAGCGGAAAACCAAAGGTTTGCAGCGAGGGGAAGACTTTCCCCCTCTTTTTGAATTTATTTAAAACTATTAATTATTTTTTGGAGGAAAAATGATTTTATCTTTGGATGTTGGAAATTCTCATATGACAGGCGGTTTGTTTGAAGGCGAAAAATTGGTTTTTCAGTTCAGAAAAACAACTCAAAAAGGTTCCAGTTCGGATGAAATCGGACTTTTTTTGCGTGCAGTTTTAAGGGAAAACGGATTTGAGTGGAACAAAATTGAAAAAATCGGGATTTGCAGCGTTGTTCCGCAAATAAATTATTCTCTTTCCAGTGCAATCACAAAATATTTTAAGAAAGATTCGCTTTTTATTCAGGCTGGAGTAAAAACCGGACTTAAGCTTAAATATTCAAATCCAAAAGAAATCGGTGCGGACAGAATTGCGGGTGCGGTTGGCGCGGTAAGTTTTTTTCCGGATGAAAATTTAATCATTATTGATATGGGTACGGCTACAACAATAGATTGTGTTACAAAAAACAAAGAATATCTGGGCGGCGCAATTTTGCCGGGCTTGCGAATCAGTGCGGAGGCATTGGCCGGCGGAACGGCTAAACTTCCTTCTGTGGAAATTGCAAAGCCGGAGCATATTTGCGGCACAAGCACTGTGGAAGCGATTCAGAGCGGGCTTTATTTTGGGCATGCGGGTGCAGTCCGCGAACTTACGTTTCTTTTTGAAAAAAATGTTTTTAAGGGCGAAAAAGTTTTTGTGATTGGAACGGGCGGATTTTCCCGCATTTTTGAGGAATACAATCTTTTTAATACTATTTGCCCGGAACTTGTTCTTTTGGGCGTGGCAAAAACTGTGGAAATGAACGGATAATTGCGTCATTGCAAGTTGTTCCGTGTTTGTCTGCGCCAAATGCAAAAAATCACGATATTAAGGATGTAAAAATGCAAATAACTGTTTTAAAATCAAAACTTCATCGGGCGACTGTAACGGATGCCAACTTGAATTACGAGGGTTCAATCAGCATAGATACTGAACTTTGCAAGGCGGCAGGAATGCACAATTGGGAAAAAGTTGATATTTTGAACGTGAACAACGGAGAGCGATTTTCGACTTATATAATTCCGGGAAAAAAGGGCGAAATCTGTTTGAACGGTGCGGCCGCCAGAAAAGCCTGTGTTGGAGATAAAATTATAATTGTAACGTACACTATAATTGAAGAAAATGATGCCGAAAACTGGAAGCCTAATGTTGTTCTGCTTGGCGCTGACAATTCTGTAAAAGATTTGTAGTTCTGCTGAAGATTGCGGTTTTGCAAGGATTTGCTACAATCCAAGCTTCTTTAGGTCGGAAAAGCGTTCTTCCATAGATTGTACGTTCTGTATTTCGGTTGAGCGCACTGCATCGGACAGGTACGGAAGAATAACGCGATTTTTTATTTCATTCCATTTCGGCGGCTTTTTTTCAGAAACTGTGAATGTGCCTGCCTGCGGAATGTTTGTAAGCATTGCAGGATAGTATACAGGAAGAATATGTTCGTTCACATTTCTTAAAGAAGAAAATCCGCCGGCAATTCCGAACTGTACTGTATCAAGATTTGAAGCGAATTTCCTTTCTATAATAGCGTGCTGCGTTTCTGATTTGAAAAACCAGGAAATGAATTCCGCTGCAAGAGCCGCTTTTGTTGTTGTTTTTGCAATTCCCATGTAAATTATTGAATCTTCAATTGGAATCAAGCCGTCGTTGTTAAGCCAGCGGAAATCCAGGTTTGCGATTTGGGTTTCGCTCATAGAAAAAAGTTTGTCTGAAGTTACAAACGAAAAGAGAGTTCTGCCCGAAGTAACCTGCTTGTCCGGTGTTTCTGAAAGATATTTGTAAACAAAGTCGCTTTCTGTTTGCGGGGATGTGTTTGCTGTTGTAATCCAATTTTTAAGGTATTCAATTGTTTCTTCTATTGAAGTTTTGTTGTATGTGAACGTGCTCTTTTTGTCTTCCCTGAAATTTGCGCCCCTAAGTTGTGTTGCCGTGTAGATAAAATTTGAATTGCTCTGCGGTGCAAATCCGATTGCCGTATAAGCGCCTTTTTTATTTTTTTTGTTGAATTCCGATCCGGCTTCCTTTAGTTCTTCAAGAGAAATTGTATAGTTGTTTTTTACAAAGTCTTTGTTTTCCGAAGAAAAAATCATTGCCGGAATATTAAAACTTACCGGCAGAATATATTGATGGTAGCCGGAAGTTCCGGATTGCAAGAGTGCTTTGTAAAAATCAGAAGAAGAAAGATATTTTCTGTTAAAGAGAAAATCCAAAGAAATAAAATTCTTCTTTATTTTGTTGTTCTTTAAAAATGTTCCTACAATTACGTCCGGCGGAAAATCATCTTTTGGAGATGAAAGTTTTGCGGCAATATTTTCTTTATAAACAAGAACCGCTTTTTGTTTGTGGCTCTTGTTATAAAGTTCTATTGTAGGAGCAAGTTCGCTGTTGTCAGTCCAAATTACAAGGCGTTTTTCAGATTTCTGCTTACAGCCAGAAAGAAATACAGATGCTGTAAATATTGCGGCAAAAAGAAAAAAATTGAAAAACGTTGTCTTGAACTTTGCATTAAGCACGCTGCAATTCCTCGGCCGTGTTATAAATTTCTGTGTAAACCTTTTCAATAAGGTCTTTTTCTATGCTGCTGAATGCAACGCGCAAAGTGTTCTTGTCAATTGAAATTGTGCCGATACCTTTTTCATTCAAAAGTTTTTGGCGCAAAGTTTCCGCATCGAATCCGTTTGTATGAAAACTCATAAAATAACCGGAATTGAAAGGAAGCGCTTCTATTGCGGTTGATTTATGCGAATCAACGAATTTTCGCACAACATCGTAACGCTCTTTTAAAACTTTTTTGAACGCTTCTTTTTCCGCATTATTATTTGAATCTTGGAAAGACTTTAAAATTATACTCTGCGAAGGAGTTGCCGCGCAAGAAACAGAAGATCGGATTACGCCCATCAGTTTTTTTACAAGCGCGTCGTATTGCTCGTCTGTAAAGCCTTTGCAGCCGAACGTTAAGAATCCGCAGCGCAAGCCCCAGGCAAAGTCTTCCTTTGTAGGACCGTCGGCTTTTACGGCAAGAATATTTTCGTGAAGATCCGCTATATGCGCAAAAAGGCTTTGCGGTTCAATATTTTCTTCATAATTCAAACCGAAATATGCGTCATCGCTTATTACAAGGATTTTTGCGCCTGTTTCTGCCGTTTCTTTTAAAATTCTGCAAAGTTCTTTTACTTCTTCTTTTGTCGGACTGTAACCGGAAGGATTTTGCGGAAAATTCAAAATAAGGCGAACGGAACCGTATTTTTTTGCTTCTTCTTTTACTGCGTTTTCAAGTCCTGCAATGTTGAACTTTCCGTCTTTGAACATTTCAAACTGGTGAAATTCTGCGCCGCGTCGGGCATCCGCAATAAGAACGTAGTTGTCCCAGCTTGGATTTGGCGCAAGCATCGGTTTTTCTGAATCAACAAAAAGATCCATTATGTAAGAAAGTCCGGCTGTGAGTCCTGGAACTACAACTGGAAGCGAAGTTTTTTTATTCGCAAGAATTGGATTTTTTTTGAGCTGTTTTTGCTTCCATGCTTCGCGTAATGCTGGAAGTCCGGCTGTAGGCGCATAAGCAACCAATTCGCTGGAAGAAAGTTCCGGCGCCCATTTATGAACAGACGGAAGAATTGCCGGTTTGCCGTTTATGACGGTTGTACCGATTGTTCCGTTTGCAACAGAAGCTTTTTGTTTTGCTTCGCCGCCCTGTGCGATAATTCCGCGCGGAAAATAAATTCGTTTTCCTAAATCAGAGAACAATGCGTCTGCTGATGTGCCTTTTAATAAATTGTTTAATTCTTGTGCTAATGGATTCAACATGATAAATTGATTATAATGATTTGTAAAAGCAATGTAAATTAAACTTTAATAAATATGTGGGAATGATTTTAATATGGAAAATGTTAGTTTAACCGAACTTGAAAATTGCAGAAAACTTGTTGAAAAGTGCAGGGAAGAAGCAAAAAAGCGTCTTGTTGGGCAAGAATATCTTATTGACGGAATTTTAACGGCTTTTGTTGCCGGAGGACACGTTCTTTTGGAAGGCGTTCCGGGACTTGCAAAAACGCTTGCTGTAAAAACTTTTGCGCAAATCAGCGGGTTGGATTTTAAACGAATTCAGTTTACGCCGGATCTTTTGCCTGCGGATGTGAGCGGAACTCTTGTTTATGAGCAGGGAAAGGGAACTTTCAGTGTTCGCAAAGGTCCGGTTTTTTCAAATGTTGTTCTTGCGGACGAAATTAACCGCGCGCCTGCAAAAGTTCAATCAGCAATGCTTGAGGCGATGGAAGAAAAGCAGGTTACAATAGGTGAGGAAAGTTATAAACTTCCGGAACCGTTTTTTGTGCTTGCAACGCAGAACCCGATTGAGCAGGAGGGAACTTACAATCTTCCGGAAGCGGAACTTGACCGTTTTCTTTTAAAGTTGAACGTAAATTATCCTACTGCGGAAGAAGAAATTGAAATTGTAAAAACTCAAGGCGCTGTTTCGGAAGTTCCGGTGAATCAGGTTCTTAGCGCAAAAGAACTGTTAAAGTTCCGCGAAATGAACCGCCAGATTGTATGCGACAATAAAATTGTTGAATATATTGTTCAGATTGTTGCGGTTACAAGACCAAACTTGAAAAAGAAAACTGATTACGATATTACCCGCTACATTACGTTCGGTGCTTCGCCGCGTGCGGGAATTGCAATGCTTCAGTGTGCAAAGGCTACGGCGCTTCTTGCCGGACGTTCTTTTGTTCTTCCGGAAGATGTAAAAAAAGTTGCGCCTCTTGTTCTGCGCCATAGAATTGTGCTTTCTTACGAAGCGGCTGCAGACAATATTACTGCTGACGAAATAATTGCAAAAATATTGGATTTTATTCCGGTTCCGTAAGTTTGTTTTTTACGCGCGGCCGAGGGGGACTTTTCCCCCGCTTTCAAAAAATAGGAAAATTTAATGGAACATTTATTGGCTGGATCAAAAGATTCTTTGACCCAAAAAGCTACATATCTTCGGATTGCGGCTAGAAAGCTTGCAGAAAGCATGAAAACCGGCGGATTTAAATCTCTTTATCGCGGGCAGGGTGTGGAATTTGCCGGCGTGCGGGAATATCTTCGTGGTGATGATGTGCGCGCTATTGACTGGAATGTTACTGCGCGGATGGGAAAACCTTTTGTAAAAATGTTTGAAGAAGAACACGAACTGCAAATGTTTTTGATAGTTGACCGTTCCGCTTCTATGTTTACGGGTTCAAATAATAAGGTAAAATACGAAACTGCTGCGGAAACCGCCGCCCTTCTTGCGCTTTGCGGCGAATTGAATGAAAGTCCGGTCGGTGCGGTTTTTTTTGATGGTTCTATTCATTTTTCTTGTACTCCGGAAGCGGGCCGGGAACGCACCATGCTGCTTCTTTCCAGGCTTGATGAGGTTTGCGGAACAGAAAAAGGCTCTGTTTTGGAAAATGCGATTACCGGAGCCGTAAAAATGTTAAAGCATCATTCGCTTGTTTTTGTGATTTCTGATTTTAGGAGCGCGGGCTGGGAAGAGCCTTTTAAACGGTTGTGCCAAAAAAATGATGTTGCGGCGGTCCGCATTTCTGATTCAACGGATTGGGAATTGCCTGATGTAGGCGCGTTTGAATTTTCGGATAATGAAACAAATGTTCATTGCGTGCTGCCGACTTCCAGTCCGGATTTTAAATCTGCCTGGCGCGATTATTATAGAAAAAGAACTGCAAAGATGGAAAGTTTTTGCGCCCGGCACGGAGCGGGATTTGTTTCAATTTCAACAGAGGAAGATGTTGTGCGCCAACTGTTGAACTTTTTTGCTGCAAAAAATTATGGAAATCATCAGTGGGGAGGCAGATAGTTTTGAAACTTTTTAAGTATGCGCCGCTCTTTTCTGTGGTTTTTGCAATATTTTCGCTCGCACCGCTTTTTTCGCAGTCAGAAACAACGCAAATGCTTGTTCCTAAACGAATTTATGTCGGAGATACGGCTGAACTTCATTATATTTTCCGTTCGAACATAGATTTTTTTCCGAACGAAGACAATTTAACTGAAAAGGCTCTTATTTTGGGAAAATTGCCTTTTGACTGCGACAATGAAAACTTTACTGTATACAAAGCGGTTATTCAGCGGAACGGTTTGCTTTATACGGTTGTTATTACATTTTCTCCGTGGAAGACTGGTTTTATTGATTTTCCGGAGTTTGATTTGTTTTCTGT
Organism: uncultured Treponema sp.; assembly: GCA_964463615.1. Taxonomy (GTDB): domain Bacteria; phylum Spirochaetota; class Spirochaetia; order Treponematales; family Treponemataceae; genus Treponema_D. The sequence continues at coordinate 1,213 of CAYXDA010000019.1, read as the reverse complement.
AGTTTTTGGTTCAGGAAAATCTGTTCCTTTTTTGATTGATTTTGCTCCGGTCGAAGTGAATTCGATTCTTCCGAAAGGTGAAGATTCTGCTTTGCGTGGAATAAAAGGCCCTTTGCTTGTTCCTGGAACTATTTATGTTATTTATGTTGCGATAGTTCTGTTTATTGCGTTTTTGATATTTGTTTTGCATACGATAATAAAATGGCAGCAGATTTCGCAAAAAATCAAAGAAAAGAAAACTTTGCATTTTTATGCTAAAAATGCACGGAATGCAATGCGTCAATTTAAGAAACTTGAAAAAAATTCTTTGAAAATAAATGATGTTGCGTTTTGTCTTGCGGTGCAGCAGATTTTCAGATATTACCTTACGGTTCGCTTTGGAAAAAAGATGGATGCGCTTTCCACAAATCAGATTTTTTCTGCGTTTGAAGAAATTACCGGCGGAACGATGAGCGATTTTATGAGCGAAACTGTTTCTTCTGTTGTGGAGATTTTCAGGCGGGCGGATTATATTCGCTTTGCGCATGATTCTTTGGATTCCAAGCGTATGCCGGCGGAATCTTATGCTGCGGAATTGCTGCCGGAAGAGCGGAAAAATATGATTGAAAATTCAAGAACTGTTATAAAGGCGTTCGAGGCGGGAAACAAGCTTGAAGGAGGCGAAAATGCCTGATTTTCAAAATCCGGTGGCTTTTTTATTGCTTTTACTTATTCCGATTCTTTATATTTTTAGAAAATCCGGAATTTTTACGCGGCCGTCGTTTGTTGTAACTCTTTCTGATTGGAACGGAAAATCTTTTCCGTGGCATAAACCTGCGCGGCGTTTTGCCTCTTTGTTTTCAAAGATTTTGGGAATTCTTGGTTTTGTTGTTGCCGTAATTGCATTTTCCGAGCCGGTTTTTTACAAACAGGAGCGCGTTTATACTTCCCGCGGAACAGATGTTGTTTTTGTTGTGGATGTAAGTCCCAGCATGGCGGCAAAAGATATGGGCGGTTTGACAAGGCTTGAAATTGCAAAAAATTCTATAAAAGAACTTGTGGGAGCAAATTCGGGTGCGACTTTTGGAGTTGTTGCGATGGCAAAAGAAGCAGCAATTGTTATTCCTCCTACTATCGATACAAATGTTCTGCTTGAACGGTTGGAAACTCTTTCTGTTGGCTTGCTTGGCGATGGAACTGCTCTTGGAACAGGTATTTCTACGGCGGTTTTTCA
>CAYXDA010000018.1:0-21450 GCA_964463615.1 uncultured Treponema sp. | reverse complement strand
TACGAGCGTCTGGTTTACACCCAGAATGTCGGGAGTTCGATCCTCTCACCGTCCACTAAAACTCTAGCATACTGCTAGAGTTTTTTTGTTTAAAACTAAAATGTTATTATTCACTTAAAAAAAATCTTTACAATCCCCGAACTTGAACATAAAATTATTAGGGAGTAAGTTTATGATAAAAAAAGATTTTTCCGTTTCAATTTTTTTGTTTTTATTGTTTTCTGTTTTTAATTCTTGCAGTACAGGGTTGGGAGAAGAACTTGACCTTGAAGCTCCTGTTCTTACCATAAAAAGTCTTACAAGCAATGACTCTGTGATTGATGATTTGAGTGTAGGAGGCGGAATTTACTGTAAAAAAAGTGTTACTTTTGCAGGTACGGTCACTGACAATCGCAGTGTAAAAAATGTTTATATTGAAAGAAAGAAATCTACCGAATCTTCTTTTACAAATATCGGTAATGCGAAACTTTCTGGTTCCGACTGGACTTTTAGCATTGACTTTGAAACGGAAGGTTCATATTTTTTGCGTTTTGTTGCGGAAGACGCGGCAAAAAATTATTCTGTAAAATCTTCTAGAACTCTAACTCTTTTTGTTGATGAAAGCGCACCTGTGGCTAACGCTTGGTATATTGACCGCGAACAAAGAGGAATACGTTATAATTTTAAATCTAAAGAAAATCTTGAATCTCTTGATTTGACTTTGCCGGAAAATAAAGATGCGTCGCAAAATGTTTGTTTTACAATTTGCGCGAATGCAAGTGATACATATGGAATAAATGATATTTCTGTAATGATAAAAGATGAAGACGGAAATATTGTTGCAAATATTGAAAATTCAAACAAAGAAAATAATTATGCGCCAAAATTCAAAGTTACAGAAAAACTGCTTGTTGATGGTGATAAAAATCTTGCTTCCGGAAAACATTATCTGAATGTTTTCTATAATGCAGAAGATGTTGTGGAAAATATTGCGCAGGAAGTTGAACTTGGTTGGTTTGTCTGGTGGCCGGAAAGTGATGAGCCTCAAATTGTAAATCCGGCAGTTCAGAGTGATGAAAACGGCTTTTTTTATATGAATGCGTACATAAATAATACTTTGAATTTTACATTTTTTGATGACGATGCGATTTCTGAAGGTTATTTTGCGCTTTTAACGGATTCTGAGGCAAGAGCGTTTGTTTCCGGAAAATCTGATGATGAAATTTGGACTTCCATAAAGAAAAATCCGGAAATTATAATAGATGCGGCAACTGGCGATTCAGAAAAAATAAGAACTGCACATTTTAAGGCTACTTCAGAGCGCGAAACAACTGTTGTTCTTTCTGTTTGTTCTGAACCGCAGACTATGCGGCTTTTTGCTGTTGGTTACGACGGTACATCTGCAAGAAAAACTGTAACAAAAGATATTTCTGTTAAAGTTACGGATGATTCAACTCCTATTTTGCTTATAACTTCGCCAAAAGATAATTCAATTCCTGTTATGCTGGATGGCAAAGTTACAGTGGAAGGAATAACATTGGATAAAGCGGGTTGTACTTATCTTGAATTTGTTTGGGTTCCTGATTCTCTGGAAAAATCACTTGCAAAAACATATTTGGATTCAATTTCTACAGATTCCGCTCATGAAGTTCTTGCAAAGGCAAAAGATAGAATTACAACGACAACTTCCGGGGTGAAAGTTTGGTCGGTTTCTCTTAAGCCGGAAGATGATAATAACGGATTTAAAAAACATTCTTTTTCTTTTGACTTGAATTTGATGGAAGATTTTACGTATAACGATAAAAATGAAAAAGATTTGGATAAATATTTTCTTGTAAAACTTACACGAAAAGACGGAAAATCGATTTACAATGAATACTCGCTTTTAAAAGATGATTTACCGCCTGTAATAAATTCTGTTTCGCCGATTTCTGATATGCAGATTATTCAGGAAGAACAGGATTTTACTCTTAAATTTTCTGCTGAAAAAGATTCCGGACTTGAAATCGATACGAGTTCTTACAAAATTGAACGAATTGATGTAACGCTGAGCGAAACAATATCAAATTCTACTTCAGGATATTCTAACGTCGGCTTTAATAATGAAAGCAAATGTTACGAAGCGATAATTTCTTCTGATTTACTGAAAGAAATGAATGAAAAAGGTATAAAACCTAAATATCGTTTTTATGCGCGCGACATTTTCGGAAACGAAGGATTTGAGCAATTCACGCTTGTAATAAGTGATTTGCCTGCTTTGCAAAGAATTTCTTCTTCGTCTGCCACAAGATATAAAAAAGGCGACAAAATCGATATTGTTGCAAGTTTTTCCAAGGCGGTTCAAATCAATACGATTAACAAAAAACCTCGCCTTAAATTAAAAGGAATTACAAATTCAAAACTTGGCGTTTCTGCGAACGATGAAGTCTATGCGGAATATGCAAGCGGTTCGGGTTCAACTTCTATTCATTTTGTATATATCGTAAAAGATGGAGATTCTTCAGATGGACTTACACTTTTTGATGATTCGCCTTTAGACGATAACGGAAGTTCTTCTTTTACAAACGATAAAGTTATAATCGGAAAACTTTCTGCATCGGAAAATGCAGCGAAAAACGACTTTGATTCAAAAGCGATTAAAGTTGACGGAATTTTACCAAGCGGAACGATTGAGATTTCGGCGGTGGTTTCGAGTGCCTCAACCACCACACAGAGTGCCTCAACCACCACGCAGAGTGGCTCAACCACTGCGTCGGGTGGTTCAACCACTGCGTCAAGTGGTTCAAGCGACACGACTTACTTAAAAGAAGGTTCAACGATTACAGCAACACTTACAATGAATGAAAGTGTAATTGTGGAAAGCCCGACTCCTTCCATTTTGTTTACAACTATGGGAGGGGATAAAATAGAACTTCCGTTTTCAAACATTTCTGGAAGCGGAGCTAGCACAAAGTTAGTTTTCAGCAAAACAATCGGTTCCGGCGATGCGAACGGTCGGCTTTATTACAATTCTTCTTCATATATAGCGAATGTTTCTTCAATTTCAGATTCGTTCGGAAACAAAATGGAACTTTCAGCGAGTTCTTCTTCTGTAGATGCAAAAATCTACATTGACACAAACGCTCCGAAAACCCCGAAATTAAATGTTATTGAACCAAACGGAAAGACATTGCAAAACAATGGAAAATATAAGGATTCTGTAAAATTCAGTCTTTCTAAAGCAGAAACGGATGAAACTATAAAATCGCTTGAATATTCTGTGGACGGCGGAAGTTCCTGGAAAACTGCAGATGCAGATAAGGAAGTAACGCTTGACAGACAAGTTTCATTTACATACAGGGCTGTTGACTTTGCAGGAAACGTTTCTGAAATTCCAGACCCAATTTACTTGGACATAGAAAACTCGTTCCCGAACTTTAGCGTGGAATGTATAAATCCAGACGGAAATTACAAAGCCGGCTCTATTTTAACGCTAAGAGTTTATTTTGACCGCAAAGTGAATGTTGCACAAAGTGCGGCGGCTTATATAAATATTGTTGGCGGAAATGCAACTCTTTCTTCTTCTGCGGCGCAAACTGGCGTTTATTCTGTTGACTTTACATATACGGTAAAGGACTTAGACAATTTTAAATTGAACGTTGCTGAAGATGCAGTAAATCTTTCTGGAATTACAGATGAGTACGGCTTTTCGCAAGGCGGAAAAAAACTTTCTTCTGCATACAAGCGAAATATAAATTGCGACGGAATTACGCCGACTGTAACAGACATGACGCATACAAACAATATAGTAACTCTTACGTTCAATAAAGATGTCTTAAAATCCGGCGGAAACATTACTTTGCGCCGTGCAGGAGACTGGGCAATTCCGCCGGTTTTAAGTGCTGCGAACTTTAATAAAATCGTAAATGCATATCCAGCTGGAAAAGAAACGCTTTCTTTGCAGGAAAACGGCAAAGATATGGAAGATTCTGAATGGGTGAACGGTTCGGACGGAAACTATAAAAACGAATTTTATCACGGAACAGGGCAGTTTGTAGGTCCTTACAAAAAGACAACGCAAGGCATTTTGGATAACGGCGAACCTGACATAAGCACAAAATATGTTCTTGATTTTGATATGGACATTTGGGAAAAGGACACGCCTCATTATTACGGAAAAACGTTTAATCCAAGCGAAAATGCAAATTCATCATCATCAGGTACGGTAAAAATATATGTATATTCAGAGTTTCAGCCAAGAATTTGGGTTTGGCAAGATAAGAATAATATAACTGGAAACGATTGGAATGATAGACCAACAATGAGTACTGCTACGGATTTGCATGACAACACAAATTGGTATGTTTATGAAATAGACGAAAGTCAATATACGAAGGGAGAGTCTTTTTCTTTTAAGTTAACCCAAATTGATAAGGATGATGGAAATGATATTAAAACTTCAAAAACACAAACATTCTGGTACAATAATACTACAGGTTCTTTTTATGATGTAGATCCTTCTTTATTCAGTAAAGATCCAAGAGAATTGAATTCTGGCAATGCAACAAAAATAACGGCAAATCAAATCCGCGAAGTTTTAAAAAAAGCTGGCTACGATAAGCGCGTTGTAGACGTAACTTCTTCAAATGTAAGCATTTCTGGAAATACTGTTAAAATTACGTTCCCGAAAGGTCTTTGCGATGAAAAAGATGATTTGCCAAAAGGAATTGATTGGGAACTTGTAATAGACGAAAACTGTTTTATGGACGTAAGCGGAAATTATTCAAAATCATACACAAAAGAGTTTACATCGGAAGGAGTTTCTGTTCCGGTTGTACGCGTTGACCGCTACAGTTATGGACTTGGAATTTACCAAAGCGATTCAAGCGGAAACAAAACCACTTACATAAGTAACGATGATAAAAAACCTACTGGTTATGTGCGTGTAAGAATTGACTGCGAAACTTCTGGGGCGACTGTAAAATATGGACGCAAGGATGCGGATGCGAGTTCACAGTCATCTCTGAAGAAAGACGGACCGACTTCTTCTTACACGCCAAGAGTTGCAATTACAAAAAACACTCTTATTTCAGAAAGTGTGGATAAAACGTACAGCAATATTTTTGCCGCAGGAAACGGAGATTACAAAACTTCAGCAAGACAATATATAGTTGCACAAGCAACAAAAAACAATACAACTTCCGAAAAAGGATACGAAGCCGTTTTCCAAACAGTTGTAAAATTTGTAGAGCCAAAACAAGCAGATGGCGAACTCGCACTTTGTAACAAGAATGACACTTATGACGACTTTTCAATCCGTGGAACAACTGGCTGGAGCGGAGAACCTTACATTTCTCCGTTCCCGTTGCGTGATGCGCAAATCGGCTCTCCGTTTTTAAGACTTTGTTATAAAGAAAAAGCAAGCAATTCTTACTTCTGGATTAGTTACGAAATACTTGTAGACACTTCATTTTCCGGACACGGACGAGGCGGAAATGATGTGTGGAGTTATGCTCCGGGCTGGGGCTGGGTAACGCCTGGCGGATATTGCGAATGTTCAAATATGAAACTTCAATTTTAAAAACGGAGAAGAAAATTATGAAAATTGCAAACAAACTTAATAAATTAAAAATAATTTTCGCTCTCTTTGGTGCGGTTTTAGTGTTGGGATCGTGCAATAATATCGGTCTTGGCGAAGAGGTTGACCTTTCTGCTCCGGTGCTTGAAATTACTTCTCATTCGGATAACGACACAGTTCCCGGTGAATTTACGCTTAAAGGAACTGCTTACGATAATGATGAGATTTCTGCTATTACAATCGATTTTGAAAATCAGAATTTGCATTACAAAGTTGTTCCTGGAAAAGTCTGGTATAAAAAAGCAACAAGTTCAAATAATGAATGGATTAGTATTTCTGATTATGAAGGTTCCTGCATAAAAAATGGTTCTGTGTGGGATTGGTCTGTTTGCGTAAAAACTTCAGACGGAAATTTAAGCGGAACTTCTTACATTCTTTCTGCTGTTGCAACTGACAGAATGGGAAATTCCGGAAAACGTTCAAAAGTAGATCTTTCGCTGATTGTGGATGAGAAAAATCCTAATGTAAGCATATACATTCCGGAGCTTCTTTCCGGTTCATACGATGAAGTGAGCAAAAAAGTTTCTTCCTATTCTTTACGTGACGGAAGTATTATTTCTAATCTTTTAAATGGGGACATATCTTTTTCTGGAAGACAGGATGGTTCGATTGGTTATAAAGAACTTAAAATTGAATTTGACAGCGGAAAACTTTCTTCCGGAACGCGGAAAATTACAGGAAACGCAGAACTATATGCTTCTGTAGGAGAAATTTCGAAAAACGTAAAATTTGATGAAGAGGATGTTACTGTTTACTATTCAAAAGTTCTGAAACCCGGAGAAGATGGCGTCGGCGATTTGCGGAGCTGGAATCTTACTGTATTGCAGAATGAATGGGTTTCCGCTGAAAAAAACAGGGAACTTTTAAAACTTTCTGAAGAACCTGGAAGCGGAAAAATAATAAGAGTTGTTACAACAAGTTTGAGCGATTCATACGCATGGGAAAAGAAAGTTATAGGTTATTTTGTCTGGTGGCCGGAAGCAGACGCACCTTGGATAGAGGCATATGTTGGTGATGATGAATATATGGATAGCAATCTTTATGAGATTTATCCGAGTGCAAATTTTGCAGGAACGGTTCAGGATGATGACGGAATAGAAAGCGTATCCTATAAAATTGCAAAGATGGAAAACAGCGAATGGTCGGAATATGCAGGAAATACTTCTATAAAGCTTTCTGATAAAGGTACAAAATATTCTGCATTTGCAATAAGAGTTCCGTCTGAAAACGGTGTGTATAGCATATCTGTTACAGTAACGGATATTTATGGAACAAGCGCAACAAAAATAAAATACTTTAAAGTTTTGGATGTGACTCCGCCAAGTATAAATCTTTCTGAACCTGAAAATAATAGTTCCGTTCTTGCGGATTTTGACGGAAACATTACTTTCAGAGGAACTGTAAGAGACGACGGTTCTGTGAACAGTTTAAGCATAATTTATTTGAATCCGATGGCAAACGAACATCCTGACAATATTGTCCGCTATATGGGCGGAAGTGAAAAAGATTGGAACAAAGCAACTGAAAAAGGAACTGATTCAGATGAATATTCTTATACTAAAGACGGAAAAACTGTAAAGTACAAGAATAAAATCTACAAAGTAGACCTTGGACAAGGTTCTTATGATGAAAAACAGAAGGTTACAAAATATAATTTTACAAAAACTTTTAATATTTTTGATGATTTGGGAATAGATGGAAAAGAAAAACTTCTTTCTACGCAATATTTTGTTCTCAGAGCGCAGGATAACGGAAAAACTAATACGGTTGTTCAATATGCACTTGTAGGCGATAATGAATCTCCTTCTTTGGAAATTTCTTCTATTCAGCAGTTTGATTCTGCCGGAAATTCTAAAATAGATGAATTTTCATTTGCAGAAAATTCTGTTCCGACCCTTGCCGCTGTAAAAGACGGTGATTATGTAATTTTAAAGGGAAGTTTGTCGGATAATTCGATAAAAGCATGGAAAAATGATAAATTAAAGTTAAATGCTTCTTCCATCGATTTTGCTTGGGGTGATGCAGATTTTTCAATAAAAGAGCAGACTTTTAATGCGGATGGTTCTTGGAATTGGGTAGCAAAAATTACAAATATTCCTAAATCCGGAAAATCTATTTCCGCAAGTCTTAGTGATTTTGGCGGAAATAAAAAAAGCGTTACAAAATCAATATTTGTTGAAACTTCGGAACTTGGACTTGAAAGTATTGGTTCTGAAACTGCGGACGGTTCGTATAACAGCGGAACGATTGAAATTACACTCAATTTTACGAAAAATACGAATGTTGACACTTCAAGCGGATTTCCTGAACTTTCGCTGAATAACGGCGGAAAAGCAGTTTACAAAAGCGGAAGCGGAACTTCTCAACATATTTTTGAATATACGATTTCTGAAAGCGACAAAGATACAACACTTTTGAATGTTACAAATTTTGTTTCTAATGGTGCGGTTTACACGGATGCCAGCGTAACAGGTGGCAAGGAGTTTGAAGTTGAACTTCCTACGGAATCTGAAAAAACTCTTGCAGGAAGCAAAAGTTTAAAAATCGATAAAACCCCTCCGAAAATTTCTTCTTTAAAAGCGATTTCGAACGATGGTCATTACAACGCAGGAAAAACGATTATTTTCCTTCTTTCTTTCGATGAAAACGTTACTATTTCCGATATAAATAAACTTGGTTTGGAATTCAATTCTATTTCTTCTCCGACTATTTCTGCATCGGAAAGCGGTTCAAATGTTATTTTCCGATATGTTGTAAAGGACGGAGAAAACGCTTCTACGCTTTCTGTAAATTCGATTAAGCACGATGGAATAACTGTTACGGATGAAGCGGGAAATAATCTTACGGATTGGGCAATTCCTTATAACTTGGGAAAAACTATTTGCATTGATACAACCAAGCCTTCTGCTCCGGCAATAAATAAAACATGGGGAACAAAATCTGTTGTAACGGCGCAGACAAGTTTTACAATCACCGGAACAGAAACTGATGCAAAAGTGGAATACAGCATTGACAGCGGAACAAATTGGCTTACTTACAAATCTGCTGTTTCTTTGAGCAATAACGGAACTTATACAATAAAAGCGCGCCAGACTGACAAAGCAGGAAATGTTTCTGGCATTGCGGACGGCGGAACTGTTACAATTGAAAAAGGCGATTTCTTGGACAAAATTACAGCCGATACAACAAGCGGAACTTATTCTGCAAGCAAAGGCGGTTCTGTGAAGGGAAGAATTATTTTCCGCAAAGGTGTTACATTGCCAGCTGGCGCGACTGTTACATTGAATGTGAAACGAAAAAACAAAAGTACATCGATGGTTGAGCCTGTCGAAACCACACTCACAAAAGAAACTCCTTCTACAATTTCTGGCGGTGCGGATTACACATTTACTTACAAAATTGAAGACGGCGATTCTATAGACGGAAATAAAGTTCTTGACGTTATCGGATGGAGTTTTACAAATGCAACTTATGGCGGCACAAGCATCGATTTAAATTACAGTTCTGTTGTTACAAGCGGAAAGCGTTTTAGCGATAACCGCAGCATTTATATTTTGACAGGAAAACCTGTGCCAAGCGCTGCAACTTTGGGCGGAACAGTAAACAGCGACGGAACGGTTTCTTTGCCAAAACTGACGGTTACATTTGACAGAAACATTTCTAAAGTCGGCGGAAACATAACTTTGTCGCTTGATGACGATGCTTATTCTGACAAGTTTATTGCTCCGGCAGTAATTTCTGAAAGCAAATACGATTCTGATTTTGATTCGTATTACACGCAGGGACAAAATGGTGCGACAAAAGGAAACGACAGCAAACTTACGAACGATACAACAACAAAATACGTTTTGAACTTTGATAAAGAGCCAACCGATACAGATTTAGTAAACTTATTTGTTAATAACGGTTGGAACAAAGTTGAAATTCCTGTTGTTTCCAGCGCCGTAACAGTAAGCGGAAAAGTTCTTACAGTTGACCTTTCCGGCATGTACAAACTTCCGGTTATGGGAGCAAAATACAAACTTACAATTCCGGTGGGAACTGTAACAGACGAAGTGCAGAATTCCAATGCGGAATATGTTTCAAGTGTAACTGCACTTGGAGTTGAACCACCTGTAATCAGAATAAACAAAGGAAAGCAGATGATAACATCGAGCGGTTCAACCGCAAATTCTTCTGTAATAATGCCGGACACAGCACAAATGCGTATTGACTGCCAAACACCTGGTGCAACAATTTATTTTGGAAAAACGGAAAAGAAAACTACAGATTATCCGATTATAAAATCTAATTATTATTATGATACAAAATCCAATGCGGAAAGCACGATTCCAACTGTTCCGACTGTAAGCGGTACAGAATCAGAAAAATATACAGCAACAACATTATTAACATTGGGAACTTCTATTTCTTCTTATGAAAATGCAACAGGCTTAAAAGTGGCAATCGCTGCGTATGCACAAAAAGACAGCACAAAATCTGCTTATGCGTATGAGTATGCAACAAGAACTGTTCTTAAACTGAACTTAAATGGCAACGGATATGCTGTTGACGATGACATGAAAGACGAATTTAACAAGCGTAAAGTTTGGGTTGTGGGCGGAGATTCTTCGTATGGCGGAAATTCAATAGATACGTTCCCGTTGGAATGGCATGACAGCAAAAAATTTAAACTTATGAAATCAGATTCAGGTTGGGGTGCAGACAATAAATCCAAATGGTATTGGATTAGTTGGGACATAACGACTGCAACTTATCATGGATTTATACTTGGCGATGTTCCAAGCGATGCGGCAACATCTGGTCCTAAAGATTGGTATTCCGCGCAAGGAGCATGGGATGCGCAAAAAATGAATTACGTTTTGTATCCGGGCGAAACTTTGCAAATGACGATCAGCGATAAATCGAATTATCCAAATGGAGAATATCGCTGGAGAAAGAAAAACTACGGACAAAGATCCTAAACTGTTCTGAAATAATTTTTTGGAATTTATTGACACTTAATCATCAATTTTATAGTATATTTTCAGTATCAAAGACGATACAGACAATATAGGTTCCAGCCCGTATTGTCTGTATCGTCTTTTTTTATGCCCAAATTTGCGGGCTATGAGGGGTTACTTTATGAATAAAACTTTGTATGAACCGTCTTTTGAACACGATAACTGCGGAATTGGTGCAGTTGTCAATATTGACGGGCACGCTTCCAGACAGATTGTGGACAATGCTCTTTGCATAGTTGAAAAACTTGAACATCGCGCAGGAAAGGATGCGACCGGCGAAACTGGCGACGGAGTTGGAATTCTTGTTCAAATTTCGCATAAGTTTTTTAAGAAAGCAACTGCCGAACTGAATATAACGATTGGCGACGAACGCGATTATGGTGTTGGAATGTTCTTTTTTCCTGCGGACGAAATTGTACGCGCGCAGACTAAAAAAATGTTTGAAAATCTTTGCGAAAAGGAAGGCCTGCAGTTTTTGGGCTGGCGCACTGTTCCTGTAAATCCGGATGTTTTGGGAAAACGTGCCCGCGATTGTATGCCTGTTATTATGCAATGTTTTATAGGTCGTCCTGAAAATGTGGGAAAAGGTCTTGATTTTGACAGAAAACTTTATGTTTTGCGCCGCCAGTATGAGCATTCCGCAAAAGGAACTTATGTTGCTTCTCTTTCCAGCAGAACGATTGTTTACAAAGGAATGTTTTTGGTGCAGCAGTTGCGCACTTTTTATAAAGATCTTCAGTCGGAAGATTATGTTTCTGCGTTGGCGATTGTTCATTCAAGATTCAGTACAAATACAAATCCGAGCTGGGAAAGGGCGCATCCTAACAGATTTATTGCGCATAACGGAGAAATAAACACAATACGCGGAAATGCGGACAGGATGCTGGCGCGGGAAGAAACTTTGAAGTCGGAAATTCTTTCCGATGAAGATATGAAAAAAATTCTTCCAGCGATTAATCCGGACGGTTCGGATTCTGCGCGGCTTGACAATACTCTTGAATTTTTGGTCATGAACGGAATGCCTTTGCCGCTTGCTGTTATGATTTGTATTCCTGAACCTTGGAAAAATGACGGGAATATGAGCGGCGAAAAGCGCGATTTTTATCATTATTATGCAACTATGATGGAACCTTGGGACGGGCCGGCTGCTGTTTTGTTCAGCGACGGTGATGTTCTTGGTGCAACTCTGGATAGAAACGGACTGCGCCCTAGTCGCTATTATATTACAAAAGACGGAATGTTGATTCTTTCTTCTGAAGTTGGATGTCTTGATATTCCTGAAGAAAATATTGAAAAAAAATCGCGGCTTCAGCCCGGAAAAATTTTGCTTGTTGATACAAAGCAGAAAAAAATAATTTCTGATGAAGAATGTAAAAAACTTTATTCTTCTGAATATCCGTTCGGCGAGTGGCTGGATACGAATCTTGTTCATCTTGCGGACCTTCCGATTCCGAACAAAAAGATTCCTGTTTATTCGCAGGAAGAGCGCGACCGTATGTACCGCGCGTTCGGCTGGAATTACGAAGATGTGAATGAAATGGTTTTGCCTATGGCGAAAACTGGCGTTGAACCGACTGGCGCAATGGGGGTTGATACTCCGCTTGCTTGTATGAGCGACAAACATCCGCCTCTTTATTCTTATTTTAAGCAGCTTTTTGCGCAGGTTACAAATCCGCCTTTTGATTCTTTGCGCGAAAAAATTGTTACGGACACAACTGTTTATGTTGGTTCGGACGGAAATCTTTTGAAGCCGGAAAGCAAAAACTGTACTGTTCTGGAAATAAATAATCCTATTTTGACTGGTGTTGATTTGTTGAAGATCAAAAATATGAAAAAGTCAGGATTTAAGGTTGTTACGGTTTCTTTGCTTTATTACAAAGGCGGTTCTTTGCAGCAGGCTTTGGACGATCTGCTGATTTCTGTTGACCGTGAATACAAAAACGGTGCAAACGTTATGATTCTTTCCGACCGCGGAGTTGATGAAAATCATGTTGCCGTTCCTTCTTTGCTGGCGGTTTCCGCAGTAGAGCAGCATCTTGTCCGCACTAAGAAAAGAACGGCAATTTCTATTATTTTGGAAACGGCGGAGGTGCGCGATGTTCATCAGGCTGCAATGTGCTTGGGCTACGGAGCTCGTGCAATAAATCCGTATCTTGCGCACGAATGTATTGCAGAGCTGATTGACCAGAAACTTTTGGACAAGGATTATCACACTGCAATTGATGATTACAATAAGGCTGTTATAAACGGAATTGTAAAAATTGCGGCAAAAATGGGAATTTCTACAGTTCAGTCTTATCAGTCAGCGCAGATTTTTGAGGCGGTCGGAATTGCAAAGGATGTTATCGACAGATATTTTACGAATACAGTAAGCAGGGTTGGCGGAATCGGAATAAAAGAAATTGAGGAAGATGTTAATTTTCATCACAACAAAGCATTTGATCCGCTTGGTTTAAGCGTAAACACTCATCTTGATTCAGTCGGAATGCACAAATTTCGCAGAGGTCCGAATGCGGAAGACCATTTGTATTCTCCGGAAACTATTATTGCTTTGCAGCAGGCGACAAAAAACGGAGATTATAACAGATTTAAGGAATATACTTCTCTTGTGGATGATAATTCGCATCCGCATACTTTGCGTGCGATGCTGGATTTTAACTTTGACGATTCAAAGTCAATTCCGATAGAAGAAGTTGAACCGGTTTCTGAAATTGTAAAGCGATTTAAAACCGGCGCGATGAGTTATGGTTCAATCAGCGAGGAAGCGCACCGCTGTATGGCTCTTGCGATGAATCATCTTCATGGAAAAAGCAATTCCGGAGAAGGCGGCGAAAAACCGGAACGTCTTGGAACTGATGCTAATTCTGCAATAAAACAGGTTGCTTCCGGACGATTTGGTGTTACTGAAGAATATTTGCTGAGCGCAAAGGAAATTCAAATAAAAATGGCGCAAGGTGCAAAGCCGGGCGAGGGCGGACATCTTCCAGGAAAAAAGGTTTATCCTTGGATTGCACAGACGCGTTACGCTACTCCGGGCGTTTCTTTGATTTCGCCGCCGCCGCACCACGATATTTATTCGATTGAAGATTTGGCGCAGCTGATTTACGACTTGAAGAACGCAAACCGCGCCGCACGTATTTCTGTAAAACTTGTAAGCGAAGCTGGTGTTGGAACAATTGCGGCTGGAGTTGCAAAAGCCGGTGCGCAAGTCATTTTGATTTCCGGGCACGACGGTGGAACTGGTGCTGCTCCTATTTCTTCAATTCATCATGCAGGTCTTCCGTGGGAACTTGGACTTGCAGAAACGCATCAGACTTTGATTCAAAATGGGCTCCGCTCAAGAGTTGTTATTGAAACGGACGGAAAACTTATGAGCGGACGCGATGTTGCGATTGCGGCTTTGCTGGGCGCAGAGGAGTTCGGCTTTGCTACGGCTCCGCTGATTTCCATGGGTTGTGCGATGATGCGTGTCTGCAATCTTGATACTTGTCCGTTCGGAGTTGCAACGCAGAACAGTGAACTTAGAAAACGTTTTACCGGAAAGCCGGAATATGTGGAAAACTTTATGAAGTTTATTGCAGAGGAACTGCGCGAAATTATGGCAAAACTTGGACTTCGTACTCTTGATGAAATGTGCGGAAGAACCGATTTGCTCAAACTTAAGGAAAAGCAGGGATTCCAGCGCGCAAATCTTGTGGATTTAAGCAGAATTATTGACTATAAAACTCCTGAGGGGTCTAAAACGCATTTTTATCCGGAAGATGTTTACGATTTTAAACTTGAAAAAACTGTTGATGAAAAAGAACTTTTAAAGCAGTTTGAAAAGTTTTCAAAAACAAAGAAAGGAATTTTCAATGTAAAAATAACGTCTACGGACAGAACTTTGGGAACAATTCTTGGTTCTGAAATTCAAAAGAAGTTCGGAAATTCATTGCCGGAAGATTCTTTTGTTGTAAATGCCGCAGGTGGAGGCGGACAAAGTTTCGGAGCGTTTATTCCGAAAGGTCTTACAATGCGTCTTACCGGCGATTCCAACGATTATCTTGGAAAAGGATTGAGCGGCGGAAAGATTGTTGTTTCTGCGCCGAAAAATGCAACTTTCAAACCGGAAGAGAATATTATTATCGGAAATGTTGCTTTGTTCGGTGCAACAAGCGGAGAAGCCTATATAAACGGAATTGCGGGCGAACGCTTTTGTGTGCGGAATTCCGGAGCAACTGCCGTTGTTGAAGGATGCGGCGACCATGGACTTGAATATATGACTGGCGGAACGGCATTGATTCTTGGCCAGACAGGTAAAAATCTTTGTGCAGGAATGAGCGGCGGAACGGCTTATGTTCTTGATTTGAATCATGATTTGTACAAACGGCTGAACAAGCAGCTTGTAACAATGACCGAAATTTCTGATGAACATGATGTGCAGATTATAAAAAATCTTATTGAAAAACATGTAAAAGAAACTGGTTCCGAACTTGGAAAGCGAATTCTTAAAGATTTTGAAAAAGAATATCTTCCGCATTTCAAGAAGATTGTTCCAAATGATTATCACAGAATGCTTGTGGAAATAAGCAAGGCTGAAGAACGCGGCCTAAAGCATGATGAAGCGGTTCTTGAAGCATTTTACAAGGTAACTGCATAGAAGGAGGAACGGAAAATGGGAAAAGCAACTGGATTTTTGGAATATAACAGAAAAGATAACAGCAGTATTGCTCCTCTTTTGCGTACTGCAAACTTTAAGGAATTTCATAATATTCTGCCGGAAGAAGAACGAAGAACCCAAGCGGCACGCTGTATGAATTGCGGAGTTCCGATGTGTCAGTCGGCAATAAAACTTTCCGGAATGGTAACGGGCTGTCCTTTGCACAATCTTATTCCTGAATGGAACGATGCTTTATACAAAGGGCAGTTTGATATGGCTGCATGGCGACTTTTAAAAACTTCAAGTTTTCCTGAATTTACGGGGCGGGTTTGTCCTGCACTTTGCGAAAAAGCCTGCAACTGCGGAAACAGCGGCGACATAAAAGAAGCGGTAACAATTCATGACAATGAACTTTTTATTATTGAAAAAGCGTTTGCCACCGGCTATATGAAACCGCAAATTCCTAAAGTCCGCTCTGACAAAAAAATTGCTGTTATTGGAGCGGGCCCGGCTGGTCTTGCTGTTGCAGATTTATTGAACCGGCGCGGACATAATGTTACAGTTTATGAGCGCGAAGACAGAGCCGGCGGACTTTTGATGTACGGAATTCCGAATATGAAGTTGGAAAAGCATATTATTGAGCGACGCATAAAACTTATGGAAGCGGAAGGTGTAAAATTCGTTACAGGCGCCGATGTTGGCAAAACTGTTGATGCAAATGAGATTGTTAAAAATTATGATGCTGTCGCTTTGTGCTGTGGAGCAAAAAAAGCGCGTCCTCTTGCGGCAAAAGGTGCAGATTCAGAAGGTGTTATGTTTGCAGTTGATTTTCTTAAATCGGTTACAAAAAGCCTTTTAAACTCTGAATTAAAGGACGGAAGTTTCTTTAATCCCAAAGACAAAGATGTGATTGTAGTCGGCGGCGGAGATACAGGAAATGACTGTACTGGAACAAGCATAAGGCTCGGATGCAAATCTGTAACTCAACTGGAAATGATGCCTTGTCCGCCTGTTGAACGTCAGCCGGACAATCCGTGGCCGCAGTGGCCTAAGGTTTTAAAAACCGATTACGGCGCAGAAGAATCTATTGCTAAGTTCGGACACGATCCGCGCGTTTATAAAACTACAATAAAAGAAGTTTATTCGAAAGACGGAAAAGTTTGCGGGGTAAAAACTGTTCAAGTCGAATTTAAAATGATTGACGGCAAAAGGCAGCTTTGCGAAATTCCTGGAACTGAAAAAGATTTGCCTTGCGATCTGATTTTGATTGCGGCAGGATTTTTAGGCTGCGAAGATTATACTGCAAAAGCTTTCGGAACAAATCTTTCTTTAAGAAATACTGTTGAATCGGTTGGCGAAAAAACGCCGGAACTTGCAAGTCCGAACGGATATAAAACTTCTGTGGAAAAAGTTTTTACTGCCGGGGATATGCACCGCGGTCAATCGCTCGTTGTTTGGGCAATTGCAGAAGGCCGCGAGTGCGCCCGCGAAATAGACAAGTATTTGATGGGATACACAAACCTGTAGTTTTTCTTAAAAAGCAAAACAAAGTTCAGTATTTATATCTTATTGTTGTAATTTCTGCGGTGATTTAATAAAATGATAAAAAACTGACTTTTTAAGGAATGGTGTTATTATGCTTACATTGAAATTTGGCGGCACTTCTATGGGAAATGCGCGACGTATTCTTGCTTCTGCAGAAATTATTGTGGGTCGTGCAAATGAAGACAGGCTTAGCGTTGTTGTTTCAGCAGTAGCTGGAGTTTCTAACAGTTTACAGGCAGCTATTGATTCTAGCATAGCAGGCACCACAGGCACTTTTGTTGCAGACCTTAAAAAAACTCATGAAGAAATTTGTTTTGAACTTGAATCAAAATGCGAAGGGTTTGATGCGGAAAAAGTTCTTTCGGCTCTTGAACCTCGTTTTGAAGAACTTGAAAAACTTTTGGCGGGCGTTGCTTCTTTCGGTGAATGTCCGGATACAGTTTACTGCCGCATTATGGGAATGGGAGAACTCCTTTCCTCTCCTATAATGGAAGCAGTTCTTAGAGCAAAAAAACAGAGCGTAATTCTTTTGGATTCAAGAAAATTTATTTATACAACAGGAAATCAGAAAGAAGGCGAGGCTGATTACGTAAAAACTTCGGAAGCATGTCTTCCATATCGTGACGGAGAAAATAAAAGCCAAACAAGAATTTTACTTTTTCCTGGTTTTGTTTGTTCTTGGACAAAAGGTAGCGGCTCTAAAACTGTTATGGGACTTTTGGGGCGCAACGGTTCAGATTTCTCAGCGGCAATTCTTGGCGCGGCGTTAGGTGTAAAGCGCGTTGAATTCTGGACAGACGTTGATGGTGTTTTCTCCGCTGACCCGCGCGTTGTTCAGGATGCAATTTTAGTTGATGATATGTCTTATGAAGAGGCAATGGAACTTTCGTTCTTCGGCTCAAAAGTTTTACATCCGAAAACGCTTGCTCCGCTTCAGACAAAAGGTATTGAAGCATGGAGTTTGAACAGTTTGAATCCAACTGCGCGCGGAACCAGAATCGGAAAAGGTCCGTTTGAAAGCCGTTCAAAGTCTTCTATCTGCGGAATTTCTGCATTAAAAAAGATTTCAATGATTTCTGTAAGCGGAACAGGAATGCGCGGTCGAACCGGAATGGCAAGCCGAATTTTCAATGCGGTTTCTGCTGCCGGAACATCTGTTCTTTTGATTACGCAGTCTTCTTCTGAATATACAATTTCGTTCTGCGTCCGCGATTCAGAGTCGGATGTTGTCTGCGATGCGCTTAGCAAAGAGTTTGAACTTGAAATCCGCGAAAAGATTATTGATGAAATCGGTGTAAAAACTGAATGTGCGATTGTTTCTGTTGTAGGAGACGGAATGATTCGTAACCGCGGTGTTGCTTCAAGTTTTACGAATGCACTTGCTTCTCAGGATATTAACATAAAGGCTTTGGCTCAAGGTTCTTCAGAACGCTGCATTTCTGCAGTTATAAACGGAAAATTTGCAGACAAAGCGGTTAAGGCTGTTCATCAGTTCTTCTTTAATACTTGCCAGACTATAGAAGTATTTGCTTTTGGAGCTGGAACAATCGGCGGAACTATGATTGACCAGATTTATCAGCAGCACGAAAAACTTCTTAAACAGAAAATTGATATAAAAGTTATTGCAATTACAACGATTGACGGAATGAACTTAAAAGAGGAAGGAATTGATCTTTCCAATTGGCGGGAAGATATGAAAAATCCTATGTATAAGTTCGGCCCTTCAAATGTTGATGATATTATTAAATTTGTAAAAGATACAAAACCGTTAAATCCTGTTTTTGTAGACTGTACTGCTTCTTATGATTTGCCGGAACGATATCTTGATATTCTTGATGCGGGAATGTCTATTGCAACTCCTAACAAGCGTGCAAATTCCATGAACATGGATTTTTACAAAAAACTTCGCCAGGTTGCAAACAAACGGCATAGACGCTTCCTTTATGAAACTAATGTAGGAGCTGGACTTCCGATTATTGATACTTTGCAGAATCTTTACAAATCGGGCGACAAGCTTGAAAGTTTCAACGGAATTATGTCAGGTTCTCTTTCTTATATTTTCGGAAAACTTGATGAAGGAGTGCCGTTCAGCAAAGCGGTTCTGGAAGCAAAGGAACTTCGCTACACCGAGCCTGACCCGCGCGATGATTTGAATGGAATGGATGTTGCGCGAAAAGGTTTGATTATTGCGCGCGAATCCGGATATGAACTTGAACTTGAAGATATTACAATGTATAAAGTTTTCCCTGATTTCTTTGATCCTTCCGGAACTGTTGAAGAATTCCTTAAAAAACTTCCTGAAGTTGATTCTTACTTTGCAGATAAAATTGCGGAATTAAAGAAACAGAATAAAGTTTTGCGAATGGGCGCAACCATAAAAGACGGTAAAGTTTCTGTCGGAATGATGGAAGTTGGGCCGGAAGATCCTTTGTACAGCGTAAAGGGCGGTGAAAATGCGTTTGTATTCTATACAGAACGTTACAAGCCGATTCCGCTTACAGTACGCGGATATGGCGCAGGTGCCGGTGTAACTGCTGCCGGTGTATTCGGTGATATTATGCGCACTGTTTCGTTCAATTTGGAAGGCTAGTTTTTTATGAGCGAAAATCATAAAAAAATTCTTTGCGCATACAGCGGAAAAAAAGGCGCTTATGCAGAGCAGGCTGTCGGACGCTATTTCGGCGAAAATGCGGATGCTGTGCAATGCGATTCATTTAGGGCTGTTTTTCAGGCGGTTTCTTCCGGAAAAACGGATTTTGGAATGATTCCTATAGAAAATTCGCTCGGTGGCTCTGTTTACGACAATTACGACAATCTTGTTGCTTTTAAAGATGTTTCGATTGTTGGCGCTTTGCATTTGCGCATTCAGCATGCTCTTTTGGCTGTGAAAGGTACTTCCGTTGAATCTGTGAAAAGAGTTTACTCGCATCCGCAAGGATTTGCTCAATGCTCTAAACTTATAGAAAACTACGGATGGGAAAAAATTTCCGCTTCTTCAACTGCAACTGCGGCTAAAATGGTTGCGGATTTTGGTTCTTCAGAAAATGCTGCGATAGCAAGTGCTGTAACGGCAAAATATTATAATCTTGAAATTCTTATGGAAGATATTCAGGATGATCCGCGTGATTTTACGCGTTTTGTAGTTATTTGTGAAAATAAAAATATCAAAAATTTTGCGGAGATTCAGAAAAATCCGAATATGGCCTCTTTTGTTTTTGGAACTGCAAATGAAACCGGGGCGCTTTATAATGCGCTTGGAATTTTCCAGAAGAACAAGTTGAATCTTACCCGTTTGGAAAGCCGTCCTATTGCCGGTCAACCTTGGCATTACTGGTTTTATGCTGATGCGGAACTGAAAGAAAAAGCGTTGCAGAATGAAGATTATGTTAAAATTTTTATGGAAGAATTGAAGACTGCTGCTGAAGATGTGCGTCTTTTAGGCGTATATTCAGAATCTAGAAGCAGTTTGTAATTTGTTTTATGGAGGATTTTATGGAAAAATTTGTTTTAAGCGTTTTGGTTGAAAATCATGCCGGCGTTTTAAGCCGTGTTTCCGGTTTGTTCAGCCGCCGCGGATATAATATTGATTCTTTGACAGTTTGCGAAACAGGAAATCCCGGACAGTCGCGTATGACGATTGTTGTAAACGGCGATTCTTATATTCTTGAGCAGATTGAAAAGCAGCTTTCTAAACTTGTTGAAGTTATTTCTATAAAGCATTGCGAAAAAAACAAGACAACTCAGCGGGAAATGGCTTTGATAAAAGTAAAGGCTCCTGGTGAAAAACGCGCTATTATCATCGGAACATGCGATATTTACCGCGCTCACATAATTGATGTTGCTCCGGAAAGCGTTATAGTAGAAGCGACAGGAAGCGAAGAGAAAATCGAAAGCCTGATTCATTTGCTGGAACCGTTCGGCATTTTGGAATATGTAAAAACAGGTCTAACAGCAATGGACCGTGGCGAGGAAGTAATGGAATAGAATTGCAATTAAAAGTTGCAAAACGATGAAATGTAAAAATCGATTCCATTGCTGTTAGAAGTTGCAAAAAAACAGTCCAGAATTGCATTGCAATTCTGGAAACTGCGGCACAAAAAATAAAAAAGGCAAAACGCCAGACGCCACAGTTTGCTATGGACTGTGGCGAAGAAATAATGGAGTAAAAGAGGCTGTCTAATAAGTTAATAATGTAGCGGTCATTGAGCCTGTCGAAATGATCTTGCCACTATATATGATGGTTTTCGAGAGCCTCAACCACAAGTTTTTATTCTTTTTAGACAGCTCCAACGCTATATTTTTATCCAGACGTTATTCCAGAATTCTGTTTGAAATAACGTCTTTTTTATTTCTGCAAGTTGAAAAATACGAATCTTCTTAAAAAGTGATGATTTTAGTTCCTCTGTTTTTGTATTTTTTTCTTTGCTTTTGCACAAGCCAATCAAAAGTTTTGATTTGAATTCAAATCCGTCTTTCATAACAATATTTACAGGACAGAAAATTTTTTCTTCAATTAAAACTGCCGGGTCAATAACTACACTTTTAAATGAATTTTTAAATTCCAGGCAAGATTTATTTTCAAAATAATCTGAATCAAGTTCTGCAATAAGCGGAAAAAAAGGAAAAGCAATATTTTTTTCGCAGGAACTGTTCAAAAAAGATAAAAT
>CAYXDA010000017.1:0-22446 GCA_964463615.1 uncultured Treponema sp. | reverse complement strand
CCGACTTTAGAGGCTTTTTTTATGGCAGATATTCACGTTTTTCCTTCTGCACCAGCATCGCTATGCTAAGGAGCAACTTGTTGCGACGTGCAGTTTTTATAATTTCCTTGCAGATATCTGGTGCAGAAAATTGCAATCAGATTTATTATATTTAAACCGACTTTAGAGGCTTTTTTTATGGCAGATATTCACGTTTTTCCTTCTGCACCAGAGGGAACACCAGTTTCAAACTTTGTTCATCTTCACGTTCACTCTGACTATTCGCTTTTGGACGGCTGTGCAAAACTCGATTCTTTGATTGCGCGCGCAAAACAGCTTAATATGCCGGCCTTAGCGTTAACCGATCATGGAAATATGTTCGGCGTTTTGAACTTTGAACACATTTGCCATGCAAACGGAATAAATCCGATTGTAGGCTGTGAATTTTATTGCACGGAAGAACACACTAAAAAACAGAATACCCGCTACGGAAAGCACAACTACCATTTAATTTTGCTTTGCGAAAATGAAACCGGCTATAAAAATATGAGCTGGCTGAACTCGCGCGCATTTTGCGATGAAGGTTCGCTTTACTACGGAAAGCCTCGAATCGATTTTGAAATGCTAAAACAATATCACGAAGGTATTATCTGTCTTTCCGCTTGTGTTGCAGGAGAACTTCCGCAGGCAGTTCTGAACGGAAATATGGAAGACGCGGAAAACGTTGCGCGGCGTTACAAAGAACTTTTTGGTCCAGACCATTATTATATTGAAATCCAAAACCACGGACTTCCGGAAGAAAAAATCGCCGCAGAAGGAATGATTAAAATTGCGCGGAAATTGGATATTCCTCTTGTTGTAACAAACGATATTCATTACATAAACAAGGAAGACTCAGAAGCGCAGCGCGCACTTAATTGTATCGGACGAAAATCTTTGCTTGACGACCCGGAAAGCGCGGCAAAAAGCATGGGCGGTCCGAACAACATTTCCGAATGGTATTTCAAATCAGAAGAAGAAATGCGGCAGCTCTTTCCAGATATTCCGGAGGCATACGAAAACACTATAAAGATTGCAAATATGTGTAATCTTACAATCCATCAATATTCAACACCGGAACTTAAAAATTGTCTTCCGCGATTTGAACTTCCTAAAGAATTTCAAACTCATGATGACTACACAAAAAATCAGGACGATTTTGTGCGCTCAATAGTAGAAAAAGGACTTCGCGAAAGATATCCGGAAATTACGCCTAAAATCCGCGACAGAGCAGAATACGAACTCGGAATCATTTTCAAAATGGGTTTTTCCGGCTACTTTTTAATAGTTTGGGAATTCATAAATTGGGCAAAGTCTACTTGGGACAACGTTAATAACAAGGCAAAACCTTACATTCCGATTGGTCCTGGCCGCGGATCTGGCGCCGGTTCGCTGGTTGCCTATTCAATGGGAATTACAGACATTGACCCTTTCAGATTCAATCTGATTTTTGAAAGATTCTTAAATCCTGAACGCGTTTCTATGCCAGATTTCGACGTTGACATGGATTTCGACTACAGACAAGATATCATCCAGCACACGCGCGACTTGTACGGAGATCCGCAAGTTGGTCATATCGTTACTTTCGGAACGTTAAAACCAAAAAACTGTCTTGCCGATGTAGGACGTATTTTGAATATTCCGCTTTCAATCGTTGCAAAAGTAAAAGCGTGCATCCCTGATTCTCCAAAAGCAACTTTCAAAGTCGCGCTTGAACCGCCAACAGAAAAATTTCCGGACGGCGGACAGCTTATTCCTGTACGCGAAAATCCGGAAACAACAATCGGACTTGACCGCGATGTTTTCGAACGCTGGATAAATCTTTGCAAAAAATTGGAAGGTATGAACCGCAACACCGGACTTCATGCTTCCGGAATGGTAATCGGACTTACCGCACTTCCAGATTGGGCACCAGTTTTTAAAGACGCTAAAACCGGAGAAGTCGGCGTTCAATACACAATGGATATTATTGAACCTTGCGGTCTTGTAAAGTTCGACTATCTTGGTTTAAAAACGCTTTCTTTAATACGCTATGCGGAAGATATTATAAACCGCCACAAAAAACCGGAAGAACCGACTTTTGTTACCGCGAATGTAAGCGAAACAGACAGCGAAACTTTCGATTTGTTCGATCGCGGCGATTCCGTTGCCGTATTCCAATTTGAAAGTCCAGGAATGCAAAAAATCCTGCGCCAAGTTGCTCCGCGCTGCATAGAAGAGCTTGTTGCCTTGAATGCGCTTTACCGTCCTGGCCCAATGGATTACATTCCTCAATACATTGAAGGAAAATGGAATCCGGAAACTGTTCACTATCCGGATCCTTGCCTGGAAGGGCTTCTAAAAGAAACCTATGGTGTTATGGTTTATCAGGAACAAGTTATGCAAGTTTCCCAAAAAATTGCCGGATTTTCTCTTGGCGCCGCAGATATGCTCCGCCGCGCAATGGGAAAGAAAAAGCCAGAAGTTCTTATGGGAAAGAAAAAAGAATTTATTGAAGGCGCATTAAAACAAGGTTTTACAGAAAAGCATGCAGACGAAATTTTTGACATTATGGTTCCGTTTGCAGGTTACGGATTCAACAAATCCCACGCTGCCGCCTATACAGTTTTGGCTTATCGGACAGGTTGGTTAAAATGTCATTATCCTGCGGCATTTATGGCGGCAAACCTAACAAATGAAATCACTTCTACAGACGGAGTTCCTTTATACATTGCAGAAGCAAAACGAATGGGACTTAACATTTTGCCTCCAGACATCAATCAGTCATATTCCGAATTTGATGCCGTAGGAAACAATATTATTTTTGCTTTCCGCGGAATGAAAGGAATGGGCAAAGAAGCGGCAGATGCAATTGTAAAAGAAAGGGAAGAACACGGCCCTTACAAATCTTTTATCGACTTTCTTGAACGCTGCCTTGCACTTCAATCAATAACAAAAGATGAAGAAACCGGAAAAGAAACAAAAAAATCGCTCATAAACTCAAAAGCAGTTGAAGTTTGCATAAAAACCGGCGCATTCGATAAATTCGGAATAAACCGCCCTACTTTGATTGCAAATATGGAACGCGCTATGACTTATGTTCAGGATAAAATCAACGGAACGGAAAATGGTCAAGGCGACTTGTTCGGCGATACAGACGAAAAAGTCTATACGGATTTTCAATTTGAAGAAATGCCAGACTTGCCTATGCTGGAAAAACTTAACATAGAAAAAGAAGTAATCGGAACTTATGTTTCAGGACATCCGCTGGGAGATTTTGAAAAAGTAATAAAAACTTGCGTAACTTTAACTTCTAAAAATGTGGAACGCGCCGCAGCAGAAGACAAAGCGCTAAAAGCAAGCATTTCACCTGCAGAGTCCTGGAAAATGCGCGATTCCGGCAAAGTTTACACAATACTAGGATTTTTGCACAATCTGCATCCAATCGTAACAAAAAAAGCCACAAACATGGCATTTGCAAAACTCCAGGATTACGACGGGGAAATCGACTTAACATTCTTTCCAAAAACATGGGAAACCGTAAAAAATCAAATACAAGACGGAAACATCTATGCTTTTAAAGGACGTGTTGACGGTTCGCGTGATGAACCAAGTTTTATAGTAGAAAGTCTGGAAGATGTAAACAACTTAAAAGAGCATTCCATTAAAGAAGTTCACATTTCATTGGAAAACAATTTTACATCTGAACGTGATATTTCTAAAATAAAAGATTTTTTATTTGGTCTTTCGGGCAATTGCTTAGTATATTTTCATATAGATACTGAAAAAGGATCTTATATTGTCAAGGCAAACAGTTCGCTAACTTGCCCTGCAACAAATGAAGTTCTAACAAAAATAAAAGACTTGGACTTTGTAAAAGAAGTCTGGTCTGAATAAAGGAAATTTTATGCTAAAAATATTTATTGAAACAGCAGCCGGACTTGTTTCCATATATTCAACACTTTGCTTTATACGCATTATTTTAACATGGTTTCCGCCTATAAATTATGGACCTATAGGAAGATTCTTTTCTTCTCTCTGCGATCCTTACTTGAATTTATTTTCAAAGCTGCCGCTCCGAATAGGAATGATTGATTTTACTGCAATGGTTGCAATCGGCGTACTTTACGTAATTTCCGCAATTCTAGAAAGCATTTTGCGTTCCGGCTACATTTCTTTGAGCATCGTATTAGGAAATCTTATTTATTTTGCATTCTCAATCGTAACTTCAATCTTAAGTTTTATAACATTGATTTTCCTTATCCGCCTGCTGGTTTCCATATTCAGCAAATCAAGCAATCAGTACGATTCTCCGTGGCAAAGATTTGACGATGCAATAAGAGGAATCGTCTTCAAAATATGCAGTTTTTTTTCCGGCGGAAGAAATATTTCCTACAAAACGGCACTTTTAATTGATACAATTGCTCTTTTCGCAATCCTTTTGATATCAGGAGTTCTTTTAAAAGTACTTTTGCGCCTTGCAGCTTTGATTCCGTTCTAATAAAATCTTAGCAAAAGATGAAACTCGATGAAATAAAAACACCTGTCGCCGCACTTCCCGGAGTTGGTCCGGCGGCAGAAAAATTATTTGCCAAGCTTAATATTTTTACAGTAAGCGACCTTTTAAAATTTTATCCAAGAACATATGAAGACCGCCGCCAGCGAGTTCCAATCTCCAAATTTGAATCAGCAAAAGTTCATACGGTCGCACAAGTTACCGCACACGAATTTTTTGGCTACGGAAGAATGAAAACTCTAAAACTTATTATTTCCGATGGAACCGCATCCGCAAGTCTTATTGCTTTTAACCGGGCTTTTCTTCAACATTCATTTCCAATAGGAAGCATCATTTGCGTTACAGGCACTTTTACCGCAAAATACGGTCAAATTCAAAGCACAGATTTTGACGCAACCAAACTTTCAGAAAACGGGAATCTTGAAGATTTTGAAAATTCCCCCTTACCAGATTCAAAAATTCTTCCAATTTATCCGCTTACAGAAGGACTTACGCAAAAAAACGTAAGAAAAGCAATTCAAGCCGCAATAAATCAATACACATTAGGAATTTCAAACGAACTTCCAGAAAAATATATCCAAAAACAAAATCTTCTTTCAAAAAAAGATGCAATAAAACTTGTACATTTAAGCCAAACACCATCAGAAATTCAAGAAGCGCGAAAAACTTTAATTTATGAAGAACTTTTTAATTTTCAAAAAGTAATCGCAGAACGTGCCCTGCAACATAAAGGTTCAATTCCGCTTGCAGATTTACAAAAAGCAACAGAAGCCGGCAACGATCAATGGAATTGCGCAAATAAAAATCTTACAGAAGAAGAAAAATCCTACTTTATAAAAAATCTTTCTCCGCTGCAAAAACAACTTTTAGAACGCCTTCCTTTTGAACTTACAGACGACCAGATTTTTGTAATAAATCAAATGAATTGCGATATAGACAAAGGATATCAGGAACGCGCATCTTTAGTGAACGGCAAAAATCCGAACGAAAAAACTCCGTTCACAATGCAAAGACTTCTTCAAGGCGATGTAGGCTCCGGAAAAACGCTGGTCGCATTTTTCGCCTGCCTGCGCATAATAAACTGGAAAGGACAATGCGCTTTTATGGCGCCAACAGAACTTCTTGCGCGCCAGCACGCTGATTCTGCAGCAAAACTGCTGGAACCGCTCGGCATAAATGTGGCATTTCTAACGGGAAACGTAAAATCCGCCGGAAGAGCACAACTTTTAAAATCACTAAAAAACGGTGAAATAAATATTGTAATTGGAACTCACGCGCTTTTCAGCAAACAAGTTGTTTACAACGATTTGCAGCTGGCCGTAATTGATGAGCAACACCGATTCGGAGTTGTGCAACGTCAGTCTATTTTGGAAAAAGGCCGCCACACAGAAACAAATCCGCAAATTACATTTGAACCGCATCTTCTAATGATGAGCGCAACTCCAATTCCGCAAACACTTGCGCTCACAGTTTTCGGCGATTTAGATGTAAGCGTTATAAAAACCATGCCGCTCGGAAGAAAACCCATTCAAACATATCTTGTTAAAGAAGGAAATGAACACAACGCTTATGAAGCCGTGCGAAAACAACTGCAAGAAGGCAAACAGGCGTACTTTGTTTATCCGGCAATAGATTCAGAAAACGAAGAAAATCCGCAAAATTCCGGCTCTTCCACGCAATTAAAATCAGCAGAAGAAAACTTTAAAAATCTAAAAAACAATATTTACCCCGAATTCAACTGCGCACTTGTTCATTCAAAAATTTCAGAAGAAGAGCAAATCCGCATTTTAAAAGATTTTCAGGCCGGAAAAATACAAGTTCTTGCGGCAACCACTGTCATAGAAGTTGGAGTTGACGTTCCAAACGCGACCTGCATTGTAATCGAGCAGGCAGACAGATTCGGACTTGCACAGCTTCATCAGCTGCGCGGGCGGGTAGGACGCGGAAAAGCGCAATCATACTGCTTCTTAATTTACAGCAAAAAAATTACAGAAACCGGAATTGAACGGATGAAAGTTCTCCGCCAAAACACAGATGGTTTTATAATCGCAAACAAAGATTTAAAATTAAGAGGTCCCGGCGAAATTACCGGAACTCTCCAAGCAGGAAATCTATCTTTAGGAATCGCAGATATTGTCCGCGACCACAACATTCTTGTTCAAGCCAGAAACGACGCTTTTGAATACGTTTCTACGCAACATAACTTTCAAGCCGGCGCGCTCTAGTAGGATGCTGCATTCTAACCAACGCATGTTTTTCAATCTGGCGGATTCGCTCTTTTGTAAGATTGAATTTATCGCCTACCTCTTTCAAAGACATAGGTTTTTCAATGCCGATTCCATAACGCATTCTTAAAACCTCCGCTTCGGCCGGTTTCAAAGTATCAAGAACATTATTAACATCGCTTTTCATTTCCTTGTTAATAATAAAATCTTCCGGCTGGCCATGGCTCTTATCTTCAATCATTGCGCCCAAAGTTGTAGAAGAATTATCTTTTCCCGTAACTTCAGAATCAAGCGAAGTCATTTCGCGGCTGATTTCTACAAGTTCCTGAACATGTTTTACATCCATATTCAACATATTTGCAATTTCTTTAAACTCGTCCTCTTCAGTCATATTATCAGTAATAGATTTTTTAGCGTGTTCGATTTGAACAAGTTCATTTGCTCTGTTCTGCGGAAGTCTTATCGCACGACTCTTTTCGCAAATCGCCTTCAAAATTGACTGTCTGATCCACCAAACCGCATACGAAATAAAATGATATCCTTTAGAAACATCAAATTTATCAATCGCAGTCAAAAGACCAACATTTCCTTCACTAATCAAATCTTCAAGTTCCAAACCTTTTTTCTGATATTTTTTGGCAACATTTACAACAAATCTAAGATTAGCATTTACAATCTTATTTTTAGCAGCCTTATCACCTGCAGCGGCTTTTTTTGCAAGTTCAGTTTCTTCCTCGTACGAAAGAAGCGGAACTTTATTGATTTCTTTAAGATAAATAGAAATTGTGCTGTCATTGTCTGTCATAACTTTGCCTCCAAAAATATTCTCATATAATACTATGCAAGTTTCGTGCCAACTTTTAAATAAATTTTATAAAGGGGAAAGACTTCCCCTCGGCTCAACCACTGCGGCGTTCAAGTATGCGCAGGCAAGCCCGCACATACCTTCACGCCTTGTGTTTTCGCCTACCCCTTCCGACAGGGCGCCTGGCTTCGCGGCGCAAATATTCGCAAAAACGAGTAATTTTTACCCACTCACTTTTATTTCCATAAAATTTGAGTAATTTTTACCCACAAAAGCTCAATTTCTACAAAAAATAATATTTTTTCCTTGACGATTGAACCACTACGTTATTATATTCAAAAGTAATAAAAGAAAAATTTTTCCAAATAGGAGTAAAATAGAATGAAAATCAAACCATTAGCAGACAGAATTCTTGTAAAAAATGATGCAGCAGAAACAAAAACTGCAAGCGGACTTTACATTCCGGAAGGAGCACAGGAAAAAACTCAAACAGCAAAAGTTATAGAAGTTGGACCTGGTACTGAAGAAGAAAAAATCTCAGTAAAAGTTGGCGAACACATTATGTACGACAAATATGCCGGAACACAAGTAAAAATCGACGGCGAAGACTACCTTATTCTACGAATGAGCGATGTCATAGCTATTATTGAATAGTTTTTTTGGCTGTCCAAAATAATTTTGGACAGCTTTTTTTTATTTGTTTGCTTTTATTTTTGCCAACAAAAGTTTTGCATCAGCATTTCTAAAATTCAATGTTACACTGTATTCTGCGCAAAGCTTGGCATTCTTTTCATCATTCATACCAAGATAAATCAAAGCCATTCTGTACATTGCAACAGATTTTAAAATTTTATCAGAACTCCGGCCGTTTATTTTTTTATATAATTCCAAAGAATCATTTTTTCTTCCTAAAGAATTATAAATCATAGCCAAATTCATAGCACTTCTGTCGCTGGTATTAGCGCTTATAAAATTTTGCACGCCATCATTTCCGTTCTCAAAAACATAATATTCGCCGAACCTTACAGCATCTTCCGCCCTTTCAGCAAGCGTCGCAAAATAAAAAGCGTATTCCGCTTCCGAAGAAGTAAAAACATCTATTTTTTTTGCAATATTTGTCCAAAAATCATCATCAAGCAAAATATCATACTTTGATGAAATATACTTATAAAAAAGTTTCCAAGCGTCTTCAGTCTGTTTGTTCCGCAAAAGAAAACTCAAAGCATACTCAAACAACAATTCAGGATAAACCGACGGTGAAGTCATATTTTCTTCAAGAATTCGCCAAATATCAGCAATTTTTTCTGTTTCGGTAAGTTTTAAATCTGTTTTATAGCGCAAGTCAAGACGGATTATAAAAAGCAAGGAATCTTTGCAACGATTCAAACTGTCATCAATTCTTGCTACGGCATCGCTCAACGGAATTTTCGGACGGCTGTCGTATTGCTCCATTTCAAGCGTAGCCAAACCTTCATCCCTAAGCTGCATTTTAGGCAAATCTTCCCTTCGCTTTATGCTGGAATTATAGGCAAAATCCGCATAAGCCGCTAAACCGGGCACAAAATCCGGCCATGTTTCAACGCAGAATGAAAGCAACTTTACAATTCTTTCCGGCTCTTCCGAATCCTTTGCCCACTTTGCGCTGTTTACAAAAATCGCAGCCAAAAAATCAGAATCATTTTCATTTAAAATACTTTCAGAAAGAACAAAATTTCCGCGCAAGTCCGTAATAGAATCCAAAAATTGCCTGCGAATATCTTCCGCACTAAGCGAATCGCCCATCCAAGTGTAAGAATCCTGCAAAATCGCACTAAGTTTTGAATAAGAAACAAGCGCTCTCGCCCTTCCTGTAACAGAATCAACAAAATCCATTGCGCGTTCGCCATAATTTATTGCATCGCCGTACCTTTGCGCATCGTACATAACAATTGCCCAAAAATAACCGTTCTGCGCATCAAAAATTTTGTCAATTCCCGGATGAATCGCAGCCGCCTGTGAATATGCTCCACCAGAAAGCCGCAGCAAGGCGCAGTTTCGCAACCATTCCTGATTTTTTGAACCAACATAAGCATCGTAATAAATTGGAAAATATTCTGCCGAGCGAAAAATTTTTGCAAGTTCAGATTTTTGCGATTTTTCTAAAACATCTCGCAAAACACATTCTGAATAAATGGAACCATATTTTGTTCCCTGAAGAATTTTTCCGCTAGCAAGTGCTTCTTCCGTCCGTTTGTTGCGCAACAGAAAATTCGTGTAAACTGCGTTAAGTTCTTCATTTTTAGGATTTTGTTTAATTGCACGGACAATAACTTTTTCCGCTTTTCCGCTCAGCTGGATTTTTACATAGCGCTTAAAAATTCCAATTTCAGTCCAAGAGGCATAAGATTTTTTTGCAATCTTATCAAGTTCGCGCTCTGCATCTTTAAATTGATTTTGATTTACAAGAATATCTATTTGATCAAAAACAGAAGAAATTGATTTTTCTTCCGCAATATTAGAGCAAGAATAAAAAACCGGCAGAAAAAGCACGGCTAACGCAATGCATATAATTTTTCTGCAAGTTTTTTTTATCATTTATTCCTTTTTCTCCAAAAGCTCTTTGTTTATGCTGTCAAGAATTGCGTTGGTAAATTTATACGAATCATCTTCGCCATAATCTTTTACAATTTCAACAGCTTCGTCAATTATAATTTTAGAACTTATTTCTTTCTGATAAAGCAACGAATAAACACTCATTCTGATAACAGCGAGCGCAACTTTATTCAACCGTTCAATTGTCCACTTCGCAGAAAGATGATTTTTTATAAGCAAATCAATCTGTTCAATGCTTTCAACAGTTCCTTTCACAAGAATTCTTGCATAGTCAAAAACTTCCTGCTTTTTATCCGGAGAAAGTTTTTCAAATTGATTCATCTGATCATCTTGTAAACAATATTTTATCTCTTCACAGTCAGAACCTTCAGCGCTCGCATTTTCAGAAGCATCAAACGCATCCCGCTCCAACCAAGAAAAAGAAAGCAAATCATCTACGTTCACACTTGCAACATTCCATGAATACAACGCTTGGAACGCAAGAATTCGGCTAATTCTTCTAGACATTTCTACCTCTTTTTACCAAGAAAGAAGTTTTGTCAAAGCATCGCCAGTTTTTTTGCGGTCAACATTCGCTTCCGTATCAAGTTCTTTTGCAATCTCCTGAGCGGCAACCGTATAATACTGCATAACTTTCTGCTGTCCCAAAGAACTTCTGATGTAATCATAAACTGTATTTGTAGAATCCGGCTGAATAACATCGCTCAAAGAAAGCATCTTCGCATCATATTTTTTTACGATTGTATAAAACTGGAAGTGCGAATCATATTCTCCGACTGAAGAAAAATATCCGACATTGTTGTCAAAAAGAGAAAGCAAATCTTTATAAGAAATTCCAAGCTGCTGTGCGCTTATCTGATTTTTATTAATAAGCATTTCTCCAGACTGGAATCCGGAATTTTCTTTTTTAGAATCAACTGTCATCTGATTTATGGTAAGTTTCTTATCTTTAAGTTTATTAAAAAGTTCGTTTGCTTTTACACGAGCAGCTTCCGCATCGCTTCCTTTAGGAACAACAACCATATAAAGCTTCATCATGTCCGTCCAAACAAACTGCGATTTGTTAAGTTCGTAAAAAGCACGAATTTCTTCATCAGTTGCAGCAACAGATTTTATTTCGTTTTCACGCTGTCGAAGAATATACTGCTGAACCAAAGTCTGATTTTTAAGATAATTTTTATATTCAGAAACAGACATTCCAATCTGCTGTTTCATAAAATCATCCAAAGAAAGATTTGTCTGCTGCTTAACAACAGTTTCAAGTTCAGACTGTGTAGCATTTTTTCCCAATAACTGCTGGCTCACCTGCTGCAAGAACATCTGTTCTACCTGACTGTCTGTAATCTGAAGTCCAGACTTTTGAGCCGCCTGAAGAACAAGCTTTTCCTGAATCAAAGCATCAAGAACCTTTTTTCTATCATCAACAGAAAGAACAGAACCACGCTGTTTTTCATACATTTCAATACGTGTTTTAAGCTGTTTTAATGAAATAGATTCATTTTTGTTGAGCTTTACAACAGCAAGAACCTGAAGGTCGTTCTGTGCAAAAACCGCTGTACACAAAAATAAAGCAAAAAATGCAACTGCAAAACGTTTCATATATTTTTCCTTTTTTTTATAAAAAAATTTTTAATTTCGTACTATATGTAACCACTCAGAAAAGCAAATGGTTACAAAATATCATCAATTCCTGCAACCGGAAACACTATTTCTCCAACGGAAGTCCGCCGCTTATCGTTGCGCGAATTCGTCTGACACCAGCAGAAGAAGACTGCTCTTTTTCTATTTTAAAATCGCCAATCTGCGCTGTATGCTGAACGTGCGGGCCACCGCAAACTTCTTTTGAATACCAGTCGTTTTCAGGATTGCGTCCGATTGTATACACCTTTACCTGTTCGCCGTATTTGCTTGCAAACAAAGCGCGCGCACCTTTTTGCTTTGCTTCGTCAAGGGTCATAACCTGCATTGTAACCGGCAAATCTTCCTTGATTTTTTCGTTTACTATATTTTGAACTTTCTGAATTTCGTCTTTTGTCATTGCTCGGCCAAAAGTAAAATCGAAACGCATTCGCTCATTATTAATGTTTGAACCTTTCTGAGCAACTTCCGGTCCAAGAACATCAACCAAAGCCTGCTGCAAAAGATGAGTTGCGGTATGATATTTTGTTGTAATATCTGACTGTTCAGCTAAGCCGCCTTTTGCTTTTCCAGCATCAAGCGATTTGGACGCTTCCTGATGTTTCTTTTCCGCCGCCTTAAAGCCTTCAACATCAACGGTAAATCCATTTTCACTTCCAAGTTCCTGAGTAAGTTCAAGCGGATAACCGTAAGTTTCGTAAAGATTGTAAGCGACTTTTCCGGAAATAATTTTTTTAGGATTTTTCATAAGGTTCGGAAGAAGTTTCTGGAATTCAGCTTCACCTTTTTTCAATGTAAGGCGGAATTTTTCTTCTTCAGCTGCAAGTTCGCGGAAAATCTTATCTTTATTCTGTTCAAGTTCCGGATAAGCATTCTTAAAGTTTTCCACTACAACTTTTGCAATGCCGGAAAGAAAATCTTTTTCAATTCCAAGTTTCATTCCGTGACGAACTGCGCGGCGGATAAGACGGCGAAGTACGTAACCTGCACCAACA
This sequence comes from uncultured Treponema sp., assembly GCA_964463615.1. GTDB lineage: Bacteria > Spirochaetota > Spirochaetia > Treponematales > Treponemataceae > Treponema_D. The sequence continues at coordinate 9,678 of CAYXDA010000017.1, read as the reverse complement.
TTGCTAGGAGCAACACCTTTCTGATCTCCAAGAATAAATGTTGAAGCGCGTGTATGATCTGCAATAATTCTAACGCTCTTGTCTTTTTCTTCGTCAGTTCCGTATTTATAACCGGAAAGTTCTTCTATCTTTGCAATAATCGGCTGGAAAACTTCTGTAAGATAAACCGAAGTTTTTCCTTGGAGAATGCAGTTCGTTCTTTCCAAACCCATTCCTGTATCAACATTCTTTTTAGGAAGCGGAACTAAAGTCTTTTCATCAATCCGATTGTACTGCATAAAAACGTTGTTCCAGATTTCCATCCAGTTTGCGCTGTCTGTACCTTTGTTACTGCCTTCCGGTGGAAAACCTTCCCCAACCCAATAGAAAATTTCTGTATCAGGACCGCAAGGACCAGTCGGACCAGCAGCCCACCAGTTGTCGCTTGCAGGAAGGTAAGCAATTTTATCTTCCGGCATTCCGTTTTCTTTCCAGCATTCAGCCGCCTCTTCATCGCGAGGAGCGTTTTCATCACCGGCAAAAACCGTAACAGAAATTTTTCGCGGATCCAAGCCAAGCCATTTTGGGCTTGTTAAAAATTCATAAGAAAAGCCGATTGATTCTTTTTTAAAATAATCACCGAGCGACCAGTTTCCAAGCATTTCAAAACAAGTCAAATGGCTTGGATCTCCTACTTCATCGATATCGCCGGTACGGATACATTTTTGATAATCTGTAAGACGTTTTCCCGCAGGGTGAGTTTCGCCAAGCAAATAAGGAACAAGCGGATGCATTCCAGCGGTTGTAAAAAGAACAGAAGGATCATTTTCCGGAATCAAAGACTGTCCGGAAATTTCCACATGATTTTTACTTTTAAAGAACTCAATATATTTTGAGCGTAATTCATTTGCAGTCATAATAGAATATTATAATAGCGAAGCGGTTGTTTTTCAACTACAGTTTAAAATTCTGCTTATAATACGGATTGAATTATGTGTTTGCAAAAAAAAGCCCGCCTGCAAGCTTAAATCTGCCCGGCCAGAATTGCCTGCAATTCTGGTGGCTGTGGCAGTATAAATTACAGTTGGTGAAACAATAAAAGCCACAGCGCGTTAGGGATTGAAGCGGAAATGAGCGGAGCGAATTGCAGCGCAAAGCCCGACGGCGCGGATTGAGCAAAGCGAAACCAAGCCGGAACGCTCAAATTAATTTTTAATCTGTTTTGTCAAAGTTATTGTTTTTCCTTCTGCTGCAAAAACTTCTTCCGGAGAAAGCGTTACAGGCGTAAGAATCACGACATTTTTGTCAACTGTAGTTTTTACGGTCGGCTTTTGATTTCGTCGTTTTGCAGGCACAAGTTCTTCCGTTGTTTTAAAGCCAACTGCGTATACAGGAGCCAGCAAAGAATTTACGCCTGAAGAACGGAACTGAATAACAGTAAAATTTCCGACTGTGTCAAAAATGTAAATTCCTTTTTCCTCTTTTTCAGGAGTTACAAATGTAAATTCGCCGTTTTTGAAAGAATAGGAAAAATTTTCTTCGTCTTTCCAGTTTGCAGTTTTTTCAAGAATTTTTGCATATTCTTCGTGCGAAGATTCTATTTTTTCGTTTCCAAAAGTTGACTGGAACGACATTTTTTTATACGGACCATCCCAGTTGTTTGTTCCGCGTATTCTAAGCCCTACATCTTCATGAACATAAATATTAACTTCATTCACTCCGGTAAGCATAATGTCCAAACGTCGCTTCATACTGGAAATAATTGAATTTACAACAGTAAGATAAATTCCGCTTCTTCTTAAACTGGAAGATTCCCAAGAATAAACGCCTTCAGTATCGTCTGAAAGGAAAATAACTTCTTTGTCATCATAATCAAAATAGATATAATAAGCATAATCCCCCTGACTTGAAGTTTTATACCAAAGTCCGTTCAGATATTCGGCGAAGGTGTCTACACTTCCATTTTGAATGCGGGCAAGTTCTCGCGCCGCCAGTCTGCTTCCTGTTACTCGAAGCTGGCGTTTTTGCGTATATTTATTTTCATTTTCATCCCAAGTATATTCAGTCTGAATTTGACTTACAACCGCAGAAGTTGAATTCTGCACATCAGAAGGATCTGAACTGTAAACCCAAACGCTAAAACTTTGCCCGTTCGTCTGTGAAAGTTCATACGCTTCCGAACGTTCCGTCTGAACTATAAAAATCGTTCCATCAGACTTAAAATCACCGATTTTATCAAGTTGAACTCCAGTTTTGTTCCTTTCGCAAAGATAAATTTTCATAATTGAATCGCCGGCATTATTTATTCCCTGGTAAACCAGCGCATTCTTATGATTTCCAATCATATCAACTGCATTAAATGAAAAAGTTCTTATCTTAGAAATATCTGTTGAAATTTCCGCAACGCGCTCATAAGAGTTTGTTCCGGAGTTATAAAGACCAACTATAAGAAAAAGACTTTCCGAACCAGCTTTATGAACAGCAACTATTTGATCGTCAAGAGTATCGCCGTCAAAATCCAGAACAAGCGAACTCATCAAAGTTTCTGTTGAAAGGAGCGGAATAAGCGATGTCATCATAGCATTTTCATTCGCAATACTAGATTCTGAAGCCTGATTTTTTTCTTCACCTGCAACAACCGGAGTAACAACGCGCGCCCGGACCGAAGATTTTTTCTTGAACACTGTAAAACGCAAAGTTACAACTACGGCCAGAACAACAAGAAGTACGCTAAAAAAAACAATGACAACTTTATTTTTCATAACATTAATATACAAAAAAAAACTGGCATCCGCAATGTATGCCAGTTTTCTGTTTTAACTTTAACTTTCCGCCTTTCAGCAATTATGATTGCAAAAAGTATAATTGCACAAGGCCGCCTATGTTTCCACAGGCAACATTTATCAATCCGCTGAAAAAGCGCAAAATCTATTAGTAGCCCATATCCGGGGCAGGAGCCGCAGCAGGAGCTTTCGGTTCAGGAATATCTGTGATTGCGCATTCTGTTGTAAGCAACGTGCCTGCAATAGAAGCCGCATTCATCAAAGCAGATGTTGTTACTTTTGCTGGGTCAATAATTCCAGACTGAATCATATTTACCCATTCGCCACTATAAGCGTTGTAACCAACTCCGTCCTTTTCATTCTTTGCCCGCTCTGCAACAACTGCGCCGTCAACGCCAGCATTTTCTGCAATCTGACGTGTAGGCTCTTCCAAAGCGCGACGAACAATTTTGTAGCCAACTTTTTCATCTTCAGAAAGTTCTGCCGGAACTTTTTCCAATGCTTTTGCAGCCTGAATAAGAGCAATTCCACCACCAGAAACAATCCCTTCTTCCAAAGCAGCGCGAGTTGCGGCAATTGTATCTTCAACGCGGAACTTCTTTTCTTTCATTTCCGTTTCTGTTGTAGCACCAACATTAATAACCGCTACGCCGCCTGCAAGTTTTGCAAGACGTTTCTGAAGCTGTTCCTTATCATAACTTGATGTAGACTTTTCAATTGCATTCTTAATTTCTGCAACACGGTCTGCAATTGCTTTTTTATCGCCGGCACCACCAACAATTGTAGTATTGTCTTTGTCAACTTTTACAGATTTTGCCTGACCAAGAACTTCTGTTCCGCAAGTTTCAAGTTTAAGACCAACTTCTTCAGAAACAACAGTTCCGCCTGTCAAAATAGCAATATCCTGAAGCATATCTTTTCTTCTGTCGCCGAATCCAGGAGCCTTTACAGCGCAAACTTTTATAGTTCCGCGGATTGTGTTCAAAACCAATGTTGTAAGAGCTTCGCCGTCAACATCTTCAGCAATGATTACCAAAGCGCGGCCTTCGTTTGCAACTTTTTCAAGCAAAGGAAGCAAATCTTTCATAGAAGAAATCTTTTTGTCGTAAATCAAAACGTAAGCGTCTGAATAAGCGGCTTCCATTCTTTCGCGGTCAGTTACAAAATAAGAAGAAATATATCCGCGGTCAAACTGCATACCTTCTACAGTATCAACAGTTGTATCCATATTCTTAGATTCTTCAACTGTAATTACACCGTCTTTTCCAACTTTTTCAATTGCTTCCGCAATCAAATTACCAATTTCAGGATCATTGTTTGCAGAAATAGAAGCAATGCTCTTAATATCCGCAGAATCTTTTACAGGCTTTGCGTTCTTTTTGATTTCTTCAACAGCCACTGCAACAGCCTTGTCGATACCACGTTTAATTTCAATCGGAGTCATTCCGGCAGCAACAGATTTAAAACCTTCGCGAACAATAGCATAAGCCAAAACTGTAGAAGTTGTAGTTCCGTCTCCAGCGTCATCGTTAGTTTTAGAAGCAACTTCTCTGACAAACTGAGCACCCATATTTTCATAAGGATCAGCAAGCTCAATATCCTTTGCAACAGAAACGCCGTCCTTTGTTATTGTTGGTGCGCCATATTTTTTGTCCAGCATAACCATTCGTCCGCATGGACCAAGCGTAACTTTTACCGCTTTTGCAATCTGTTCGACACCAGAAAGCAATTTTCTTCTTGCGTCTTCATTAAATAACAACTGTTTAGCCATTTTCTTTATCTACCTCTTAAATTAAATTCTATTTGGTACTATTAAAAATATAAAAAGAATAACCAATCGGCAATAAAAAAAATACAAAAAATCAATATTTTTTTTGGCGCAAAGGAAAATCGCAACGGGTGTTCCGCGGCCCGCTCACGCTCGGTCTCGCTGCGCTCGCCTTTTGCGGCAAGCCGCAAAACCGCTCCATACCCGCGCAAGCAGCAACACCGCGAAAACCGCGCACAAGCACACTTCCTGTTTTTCAGTTTTTTAAAATCCGCTTTACAGTAAAAAATTCAACATTTTATACAAAACCGCAAACTTCAAGACATATACGCAATGATTTTTAACACAATTTTTCCAAGCACAAACGCAGACGGAAAAGTTACCAGCGTCAACAAAGTGGAAATAACGCAACTTCGGCTGGCAAGAGTTTCTTCGCAATGATGTTCCACACAAGCAATGCTCAGCGAAACACTTACCGGAGCGCTAAAACCAATAAGAATCGCCATTAAAGAATATTCGTTAAAACAGTAAATTCCCGTTCCATGAATAAAAAGACAAATGAGCGCAACAAGAACAGGCCCCGCAATATTGCGCAACAAGGCTATTTTCCAAGCAAACAAGTCCGTCAGACTTTCCGAAAGCTTCGCCTTTCCAATGCTCATTCCTATCATAAACATACAAAGCGGCGAAACCAGCCTGCTTACAGAACGAACTGTAGCGTATAAAACCGGCATTGATTTATCTATCCGCAAAACAGAATAACTTTTTTCACCTATAAAGATTTGCGGCATTACGTTCTGACTAAGAAACACAAAAAGTCCAAGAAACATTCCAATCATAACAGGCGTTACAAAAACTTTACGCAACGAATCTCCCAAATTCGCAAAAGAAATTTTTTCTCCGCTAATGATTGAAATTCCTATTATATAAACAAAAATTCTGAAAACTATGCTGATTGTGCTTATATAAAGCATAACTTCTTCCTCCTGTCCTTCGTAAACAGACTGAAGAATCGGCATACTGAACAAAGTTGTCTGCCCAATCGCCATAAAAAGCGAGCTTACAGTAGAAACTTTCTCACCTTTTCTTATAAAAAGCATTTTTCCTATAAAAATCAAAAAAACATAGAAAAAAACGGCAAGAAAAAATTCAACAATACTGGACTTAAAGATTTCCCATTCAAAATCCTGCATAAAAGCATTAAAAGCAAAACAAGGAACAGCCAGTTTCCAAATCAGAGCGGAAAGTGTTTTTTCTCCGTAAATATTGACATACCCTTTGCGCATAAACAAAAAACCGATAAAAATAACGATTATTGTTTGCAAAAATGCGCTTAAAAAATGCGGATCCGCAAAAACTTCTGCAAAAATACTTAGCATAAAAAACTTCTTTTTTAAAATCAAGTTATTTTTGCGCTTTTTTTTAATCTGCACAAGACATTTATGTTATATTAGAACAAGAAACAAAAAGTTTTCAGAACACTAAAAATATGGAGAAGCTTATGGACAATAAAGCAATGTACAACATTTCTTATGGAGTTTTTATTCTTGGAGCGCAAAACGGAAAGGGCAAAATAAACGCCTGCGTTACAAACACCTGCATTCAAGTTGCGAACGAACCTGTACGCATTGCAATTTCAGTTCTTAATCAAAATTTAACCTGCGACTATATAAAAGAATCAGGTTTCTTCAGCCTATCCGTATTGGACAATACCTGCACTTTCGATCTTATAAAACATTTCGGACTTCAAAGCGGAAAAAATATTAATAAATTCGAAAATTTCCCATATAAAAAAGACGAAAACGGTTCTCCTTACATAAAAACTTCCGTGTGTTCTTTGCTGCAATGCAAAGTTATTTCAAAGCAAGACTTGGGAACGCACACTCTTTTTATCGCACAAGTTCAAGACGCACAAGTTGAAAGCGCAAATCCGCCGCTGACTTATGCAGATTATCAGAATAAAATAAAACCAAAGCAAAACATCAGCCCGGAAAAGAAAATTATCGGCTGGCGTTGTAAAATCTGCGGCTACGAATATATGAATCCCGAACTTCCAAAAGATTTTGAATGTCCGATTTGCGGTCATCCGGCAGAAGACTTTGAACCGATTTATGCGGAATGACAATATTTTTGCCTTGTCTGAATTTTTAATTCCGTTACGTTTTATTGCCGCAAAAAAATAAAAAGGAAAAACAAAAAAATGAATACTTTTGACTTTGACCTCGACGAGCGCTTGAAAAAGCAAATGAATTTTCTACTGGAAATCGACAAAGAAAAATCAGTTTTCAGACAGACAAGCCTTTCTAATCACGGACGAAAAGAAAACGATGCCGAACACGCCTGGCATATGGCGGTTATGGCTTACATTCTTAAAGAATATTCAAATCAGAAAATAGACATTGCCCGCGTTATGATTATGTGTCTTATTCACGATATTGTTGAAATTGATGCCGGCGACACTTATGCCTACGACAAAGAAAGCAAAAAAACACAAAAAGAGCGCGAAAACAAAGCAAAACAGCGAATTTTTGCAATTCTTCCGGAAGAACAGCAAAAAGAATTAACTGCAATTTTTGATGAATTCGAAGAAAATCAAACAGCAGAAGCAAAATTCGTTCACGCAATAGACAATATCCAGCCGATTATGCTGAACAACTCAAATAACGGAAGCGACTGGAAAGAGCATAACGTAGCGGCAGAGCAAGTTTACGAACGCAACCAGAAAACAATGAAAGGTTCGGAAAAACTTTTTTCGCTTGTAGACAAAATTCTTAAATCCCACATAAAAAAAGGAAATTTAAAATAATAAAGGGGCGGAAAATCCGGCAAGCGGCTGCTTACCGGGTGAATCTAGCGGCAAAATCCACTACATCACAAATGCCGTCCCATAACGTCTGATGTCTGCTCTTACAAATTATCAAAAAAGCCTTTTGCCTTAAGAAGTTCTGCGTTCAGAATTCCGCCCAAAGCAGCTCCGCGTTTTGTATTATGACTAAGCGAAACAAACTTTACGTCGAACACGTTGCAAGGTCTCAGCCGTCCGATAACGCAAGCCATTCCCTTTTCTGTTTCGCGGTCGCGGCGCGGTTGCGGACGATTTTCTTCATGTCGAACAACAATAGGATGTTCAGGTGCAGAAGGAAGATTCAATTCCTGCGGAACAGACTTGTAACTTGTCCAAATCTTTTCAATTTCTTCAAGACTAGGCTTTTTGTCCGCAAATTCAAGCGAAACACAAGCCGTATGTCCGTCAATTACAGGAACGCGCGTGCAAGTAGAAGAAACAATCGGATATTCTGCGTTTACGATTTTTCCGTCCTGAACTTTTCCCAAGATTTTAAGACATTCTTTTTCAGTCTTTTCTTCTTCACCGCCAATAAAAGGAACAATGTTGTCTATCATATCAAATGACGGAACACCAGGATAACCAGCACCACTAGTTGCCTGCAAAGTTGTAACAATCATTCTTTTTATAGGATATCCGGCCTGAATCAACGCATGAATCGGCATCATATAAGTTTGAAGTGAACAGTTCGGTTTTACCGCAACAAAACCTTTATCCCAGCCGTGATGCTTTTTCTGCTCTGCAATAACATCAAGATGAGAATAATTGATTTCTGGCACAAGCATCGGAACATCTTCCGTCCAGCGATTTGCAGAAGCATTTGAAACTACAGGAATTCCTTCCGCTGCATAAGCGGCTTCCAATGCTTTTATTTCGTCCTTGCCCATTTCCAATGCAGAAAAAACAAACTGACATTTTCCCAGCGCTTTTTTTTCATCGTTTGCATCTTCAACAACCAAATCTGCAACTCCAGCCGGAATTTCCGCACCAATAAGCCAGCGGTTCTTAACAGCATCCTTATACGCTTTACCAGCAGAACGAGGGCTTGCCGCAACGTAAGTAACTTCAAACCAAGGATGATTTTCCAACAATTTAATATAACGCTGACCAACCATTCCAGTTGCGCCTAAAACACCGACTTTCAATTTTGATGACATATTATATTCTCCATTATAGTGGTAGTTAAAGCCCCGAAATCACAAGTGTAGTAAATCTGTCATTTCGACAGGCTCAATGACCACTTATTCATTATTTATAATTTACATTCCGCAAGCGCGTCTTTAATGATTTCTTTCGCTTTTTCGGTAACTTCCACAAGCGGAAGGCGAACGCAAGGTTTGCAAAGTTCACGAACGCTCATTGCATATTTTATAGAAGTAGGATTTCCGTCTACAAAAGCAGCTTTAAAGAAAGGCAAAAGTCTGTAATGCAATGCGCGCGCAGTTTCAAAATCGCCTTTTAACGCAGCGTGAACCATTTCTGTTACAAGTTCCGGCGTATAGTTTGAAACAACACTGAAAACTCCATCGCCACCAGCTGCCAAGAGCGGAAGGGTCAAACTGTCATCTCCGGAAATTACAGAAAAATCCGGATGCGCGCTTTTTACTTCTGCAATTACATCCATCATCTGATTTATATTTCCGCTGGCTTCTTTTACACCTGCAATGTTAGGAAGATTTGCTATTCTAGCCAATGTAGGAGTATCAATATTTTTTCCGGTTCTTCCCTGAATATTGTAAACAATAATCGGAATTCCAACTTTTGAAACCGCTTCAAAATGTCTGAAAATTCCTTCGTTGCTAGGTTTGTTGTAATAAGGAGTTACAACCAACGCCGCGTCTGCACCGGCATTTTTAGCACGTTCAACGTAACGAACCGCATCTCGAGTGCAATTCGAACCTGAACCAAGAATAATATTTATTTTTTTACCAGACACCTTTTCAAAAGCTCTAACTTCTTCAAAAGCAATCTTGATAATTTCGTCTTCCTCGTCTTCTGTCAAAGTTGGAGTTTCTGCAGTTGTTCCCAAAGGAAGAATTCCATCAATTCCACCTTCAAGCTGGCGTTTGACTAAATTTCTAAATCCTTCGTAATCTACAGATTCGTCTTCATGCATCGGAGTTACCAATGCTGTCATTGAGCCGCCAAATTTTGCCATACGAGCCTCCAAAAAAAATCGTTATTTTTCAAATAAAAAATCGCTAGAATTATGTCATTTTTTAGGTATTTGTACAATAATAATAAAAATCAATAAGCGCTCCAAAATTAACTAAACAAAGCGCATTAAAATAACTATATTTTTG
>CAYXDA010000016.1:0-22535 GCA_964463615.1 uncultured Treponema sp. | reverse complement strand
CCCAAGTAGATTCAGGAATTGCAGAACCAATTTCCTGAACAGAAAGAATATTTGCGACAAATTCGTCTTTTACAACAGGAATTTTATTTTTTTCCGCAATTTCAATAAGTTTTTCTGCAAGTTTTCCTTTTGCTTTTGCGGAAATAAAGGGTAAATCTGCATTTTCAGGATATTTCAGCGCAACTGCGCTATTTTCAACTTTTTTCACGCTTCAATCCTTGCCACTAAAATTTCGGAATTGTCAGCGGAAAATTCCGAACAATCAAAAGCATCTTCATCAATTTGATTTATTTTTATATTTTTGAATTGATTTTTTAACTTCTGTGCAATTTTCTGATTTTTTGAAACATCGGAACAAATGTAATTAAGATATGAAAGATTATTTCCGTTCAAACCGAATTCAAAAATATAGCGTGAATCCTTTGCATAGAAAGACAAAACGGCCTTTTCAAGAGTTTTTGTTTTATTCTGTAAAAATCCGCAAAAAGAACCATTTCCATAAATTTCTTCCGTAGAAAATTCAAAAGGAATTTTTATCCAACTGCCATTTGTTTTTGCATTTTCAAAATCAAAACCAAGATGATTAAATAAAGTTAAAATTCCAGGCTGATTTTTCAAGATTTCCGAACTGCTTAAAAGATTTTTAAAAAAATCAGAAACAAAATTTCCGCTTTCAGCAAATTTTTCACCTTTATTATAAAAAAAAGAGTCAGGTTCCTCCCCATTCTGCAAAACGGCACAAACTTTTTCTTCATCAGAAAAAATTCCTTTTTTTTCCATTATAAAGGCTGCATCAGAAGCAGTTTTTTCTTTTCCCTTAAATTTTTCAGAAATTTTACGCGCTTTTAGAAAAAGATTTTTTTCAAAGCGGACGCCAAGAAGTTTCATCTGCTGAAACATTGAAAAAGATATTTTATCCGGAAAAAGTCCAAGATTTTCTAAAAATTGTTTTTGATTTTCAACATTTATTTTCTGAACAGAATTTTTTGTATCCGCGTTTTTTTCTATTTTTTGAAGAATTATCTTACCGGCTGAAAGTTTTATTTTTGCAAAAAATTCAGAGCCCACTTTCAAAGAAATTTCCGATTTCAAGAGAAATTTTCCGCCGGCAAAAGCGGCAACATACGAATTATTTCCGACGTTTTTTAATATCCGCACATAAACAGAACTGCCCTCTCTAAGCGAACTGTTTGCGTTCACATTTGAAAGGGCAGCCGAATGCACTACAACATTAGTGTTCATGCAAGATTGTTATTTTTTTGCTTTAGCAGCTTCTGCAGCATGTTCCGCATTCTGTTCCTGCTTAATAGCTTCTTCCTGCGCACGAGCAGCAGCTTCTGCGGCTTTGTTCTGTTCAGCAATAAATGCAGAAACTTTTCCGCCAAGCATTTCCTTAACTTTCTTACCTTTACCAACTTTATCGCGAAGGTAATAAAGCTTAGCGCGACGAACTTTTCCGGCACGAACAATTTCTACCTTTACGATTCGCGGGCTGTTAATCGGGAATACACGCTCAACACCAATTCCATAAGATTCCTTTCGAACTGTAAATGTTTTTCGTGCACCTGTGTTCTTAATGCAAAGAACAACGCCTTCATAAACCTGAATTCGTTCTGTTTTTCCTTCAATAATCTTAAAGAAAACTTTTACTGTATCACCAACTTTAAATTGAGTTGTAAAAGCACGTTTCTGTTTTTCTTCTACTGCTTTAATAAGATCCATTATAAATCTCCTGAACCGGCAGATTCACGCAACTGTTTGCGCGCCAATTTCTGCTTTTTCTTACAGTTTTTCATGGCAGTCTGCTCTGTTATTTCCTCAATCATCAATTCGGCTTCTAAAGAAAGCTGACCTCTTTTTCTGGCTTCCCAAATCATATCTGGTCTAACCCGCAAAGTTTTTTCAATTCTTTTCTTTAAACGCCACTTCCGAATAAGTTCATGATTTCCAGAAAGTAATGTTTCCGGAACTTTCATACCTTTGTACACTTCTGGCCTTGTGTACTGAGGATATTCAAGAAGTCCGCCGCTATGACTTTCTTCGCTAAGCGAATCGTGCGATATTACTCCATCGACCAATCTGTAGATTGCATCAACCATAACAGTCGCAGCAAGTTCACCGCTACTCATTACGTAATCACCGATTGAAATTTCATCGTCTACGTAATAGTCAATAATCCGCTGGTCAATGCCTTCATATCGACCGCAAATAAAAACCAGCTCATTTTCGCAGCTTAATTCAACAGCCTTCTTCTGTGTAAACGGAGTTCCAGCAGGTGTAACATAAATTACATGCTTTTTAACTGCATTTACACTATCCAAAGCTCTGCTTAATGGCTCTGTCATCATAAGTTGACCAGCGCCACCGCCATAAGGAGCGTCATCACATTTCTTGTGCTTATCAAGAGCAAAATCTCTGATGTTCACAAGATCGTAGGCAATAATTCCCTTCTGCACCGCTTTTGCCATGATTGAGTTTTCAAAAAAAGCACGCGGAATTTCAGGAAATAAGGTCAGCACTGTAAATTTCATGGAATTACTCCAGAATCCAGAGGTGCATCAGCTGAATTGTCTTGTTTTTTACATCAACATTACAAACATAGTTTAAATTAAAAGGAATCAATGTCTTTCTAATTTTTCCCGATGCCGTATATTTGATATTGTCCGCAAGAACAGCGCAACTCTCGGAGAGAGAAACTTCTAACAAGTAACCTGCTCCGCCTTCCAATACGTCTGTGATAGTTCCAACAACTTCTGTTGGTGCAGTCCCAGCTGCCGCTTCCACACTGTTCCAAATCAAAGAACAGCCAATCAAATCATTAATGTACCACTCATTTTCGCCAAGCGGATGAGCGTACTTTCGCTCCACAACCAATTCCCAGCCGTTATGCTTTCGCACTTCTTCCGGAGAATCAATTCCAGAAACTTTCATGTATAAGGTACCGCATCCTTCTTCTGCAAATTCAACTTTGCATTTTTTTAAAGCAGAACCGTGCCTTAAAGTAACCTCTTCTAAAGCCGCAATATGTTCGTAATAACCAGAAGCACTTTCAACTTTAAATTCACCCGTAACCCCATGAGAGCCGCGGATAAAGCCAACAACAAGCTGCTCGTTTTCCATCAGCAAATTAATCCAGAATATCCAATGTATAGCGCTTTCCGTCTTTTGTAGCAGAAGCACTAAGAACTGTACGCATAGCTTTTGCAATGCGACCGTACTTTCCAATTACCTTGCCAATATCACCTTCTGCAACTTTAAGTTGAAGAACCATTCCTCTTTCGCCTTCAGTTTCGCTTACTGAAACCGCAGATGGATCATCGACCAATGATTTTGCAATATATTCGATCAGGTCTTTTTCCATTTTTGTTTCCTACTTTTAGTTTGAAGACTTTTTTGACTGAATGTTCATCAACTTTTTTACTGTGTCAGATGGCTGAGCACCAACACTAATCCAGTAATTCGCGCGATCAAGATCGATAGAAACCTGTCTTTCTTCTGCTTCAATAGGCATAAAAGTTCCAAGTTCTTCGATGCAAACTCCATCGCGTGGCTTTCTAGAATCCTGAACTACAACACGGTAGTAAGGACGCTTTTGAGTACCGAATCTCTTAAGTCTGATTTTTACCACTTTATAACCTCCACAGAACTCAATTGAACTGAATCAAGTTCTGAAATTTTAAAAATGCATAACAATACTCATTGTGAGTATGAATAACTATTTTATTGAATTGCGGCATTTTGGTCAACGCAAAGATGAGCCTTCAAAGCGGGAAAGAAAGTTTTTTGTGCGTTCCTGCTGAGGATTTTCAATCACCTGATGCGGCATTCCTTCTTCCACAATCACTCCGTGATCCATAAAAATAATATAATCGCTGATATCACGCGCAAAAGCCATTTCATGAGTTACAACAACCATTGTCATTTTTTCTTTTGCCAAATCCTTTATTACAGAAAGAATTTCGCCTGTAAGCTCAGGATCCAGAGCGCTGGTAGGCTCATCGAAAAGGAGCACCTCCGGTTTTAACGCAAGCGCGCGTGCAATAGAAACACGTTGCTGCTGACCGCCGGAAAGCTCACAGGGATAAGAATCCGCTTTCTGCAAAAGTCCCATTCTGTCCAAAAGCTCCAGAGCAGTTTTTTTTGCTTCTTCATTAGATTTTTTCAGCACGCAGACCTGGGCATCCATAACATTTTGAAGAACAGAAAAATGCGGAAAAAGATTAAAATTCTGAAAAACCAGTCCTGTTTTCAATATGATCGAGTGCATTACATTTTTGGAAGCGTAAACACCTTCGCAGACAAGATTTTCACCGCAAATTTCAACAGTTCCGTCATCAACCTGCTCAAGTTGACTTATACAGCGCAAAATCGTTGATTTTCCGGAACCGCTGGGACCAATTATTGAAAGAACTTCACCCTTTAAAACAGAAAACGAAATTCCCTTTAATATTTCCAAATTTCCAAACGATTTTTTTAAATTTTTTACTTTGATAATTTCTTTTTCATCTTCTGCCATGAAATTCTACCTGTAATACGAAAGTTTCTTTTCCAATTTTTCAAATGCCAACGAAACTCCCCAGTTCATAACAAAATAAAAAACACCGGCAATAAACAACGGAACAAAACTGAACATTGCGCTCTGCCGTTCCTTTGCGACCATAAGAAGTTCCGCAACTCCAATTACAGAAACCAATGCCGTGTCTTTAACAAGCGTAATAACTTCGTTTCCCATCGCAGGCGTAATTCGTTTTACAACCTGAAACAAAATTATGCGGAAAAATGTCTGATTTTTTGTGTAGCCAAGAACTTTTGAAGCTTCATACTGACCTTTCGGAATTGACTCAATTCCACCGCGGTAGATTTCCGCAAAATATGCAGCATAATTTATTGTAAGAGCAATGATTGCAGCCGCAAAGCGATTCCAAATAAACTGAATTCCAAAATCAAAAGAATCATTCAGCCATTTTATAAAAAGTCCAGGACCAAAATACACCACAAGCAGTTGAAGCATCAACGGAGTTCCGCGAATAATAAGCAGAAAAATATTCGTTGTGCCGGAAAGAATTTTATTTTTGGATATTCTTCCCAAGCAAATCGGCAAAGCCAAAGGAATCGCAAATATTAAAGTCAAAAAGAATACTTCCAGCGACGTTCCGGTTCCCCGCAACATCGCCAAAAGCATTTTCACATAGCGGGGATTCAAATTTATTTTCCAATTACAGTAATATCGCTGCCGAACCATTTTGTTGAAATTTTTTCAACAGTTCCGTCAGCTTTCATCGCTTCAAGAGCGGCCTGAACAGCATCTCGAAGCTTCACATCATTCTTGCGGAAAGCAATTCCATACGATTCTGCAGAAAGCACTTCCGGAACAAGAACCAAAGGCTTTTTGCTCATAGCAATATCGTAAGACGCCACAACGCTGTCCATAACAACACCGTCAACACCGCCGATTACAAGATCATTAAGCGCAGTTATATTTTCCTTGAACAGAATAATTTCTTTTACAGAAGAAGCAAATTCTTCATTGCTCTTAATTGCATCCTGCGCAGAAGAGCCGCTCTGCACTCCAATATTTTTTCCAGCCAAATCCGAAAGTTTTGTAAAACCGGAATTAGCACGAACAACAACAACCTGATCATTTTTCAAATAAGGTTTTGAAAGAGAAAGAGCTTCCTCTCGTTCCGGAGTGATTGTAAGTCCGTTCCAAATACAGTCAACTTTTCCTGTAGAAAGTTCCATTTCCTTTGCATCCCAGTCAACCGGCTGAGCCTTAAAAGAAACTCCAAGACGAGCTGCAACTTCTTTTGCAAGATCAATATCAAATCCTACGATTTCATCATCATCATTTCTGAAGCCCATAGGCGGAAAAGAATCGTCAAGACCAAGCACAAAAACACCGCGAGTTTTCAATTCTTCAAGAGAATTATCAACCTTTGAAGTCTTCTTGCATCCAGCAAGTCCAAGAACCAAAGCAGCCGCTGCAACAGCCAACACAATTTTTTTCATTTTTGTTCCTTCCTTATATATTTATATATTTTGTTTTATAAAATCTTTCAAAGCGGAAATTTGCTCCAAAACTTTTGCTTCAGCCGGTCCGCCGTCTGTCTTTCTTGCTTCAACGCACGCCTGCGGTGTTATAATATCAAAGATATCATTTTCAAAAAGTTCCGAACAAGACTTGAATTCCTCAATGGTCAAATCTTCAAGACGGCAATTTTTTTCTATTGCAAAGCGAACCGCTTTTGCACTTACACCATGAGCAGTTCTGAACGGAAGACCTTTGCGAACCAAATAATCGGCAACATCAGTCGCATTTAAAAAACCACCTTCGCAAGCGGCCGCCATTTGTTTTGTATTCCAGTCAGCCGAAGAAATCATTTGCGTAAAAACACTCAAATTTGCGCTTACAATATCCATCGCTTCAAAAAGACTTTGCTTGTCTTCCTGCATATCGCGGTCGTATGCAAGCGGAAGAGCCTTCATCATTGTTAAAAGCGCAATCAAATCACCGTAAACACGGCCGGTTCTTCCGCGGATAAGTTCCGCAAAATCCGGATTTTTTTTCTGAGGCATAATGGAAGATCCAGTTGACCATTTTTCGCTTAAATCCACAAAAGAAAATTCTGTCGTTGACCACAAAACAATTTCTTCGCAAAAGCGCGAAAGATGCATTTGAACCAAAGACATAGCGCCAGCAACTTCAATACAATAATCACGGTCAGAAACACTGTCCAACGAATTCATTGTAATTTCAGAAAAACCAAGTTCTTTTGCCTCAAACTTTCTGTCCAAAGGAAGTCCAGAACCTGCAAGCGCGCCCGAACCAATCGGACTGACCGCAATTCTTTTAAGAGCATCTTCCAAACGACCAAAATCGCGCACAAGAGGCCAAGCCCATGCACAAAGATGATGAGCAAGCGTAACAGGCTGTGCGTGCTGCATATGCGTGTAGCCCGGAATTAAATCTTTTGTATGTTTTTCCGCAATTTTTACAAGAGAATCTATCAAATTTAAAATCTGCTTTTGAATTTCCGGAATCGTACGCACAAGATAAAGCCGCTCATCCAAAGCAATCTGGTCATTACGGCTTCTTCCCGTATGAACTTTTTTACCAGGCTCACCGATTCTGTCTGTTAAAGTTGCTTCTATGAACGAATGAATATCTTCCGCAGAAGAATCTATCTGCAGAGAACCATTCTTCAAGTCTTTCTCTATAGAATCAAGCCCTTCTGCAATCTTGGAAGCTTCTTCTTCAGAAATAATTCCTGAACGCCCCAACATTTTTGCATGCGCGCGGCTTCCTTTTATGTCATCCAAAGCCATACGCTCATCAACATTTATAGAAGTTTCAAACGCAACCGCTTCCGCATCCGGTCCTTCCTTAAAGCGACCATGCCAAAGAGCCGCATGATTATCTGTAGTAATTGTTCCGTGTTCCATAAAAAACAGTATAGCAAATATACAAACAAATAACAAATTAACAAATCAGCGGTTCATAATTTATAATGTAGAATTATTTTTATAGGGGAAAGCATTCCCCTCGGCTCAACCGCTTCGCGTTTTCGCCTACCCCTTCCAGCGGGGCAAAAATTTCGCTCCTTGCCCCGCAACGCCCCGTAAAAATCACATTCTGTAATTTTTACCACCAAGAATGTCCCGCATTCTTGATTCGCTTTTTACCGACGTCCTGTCGGCAGTTTATTGAAAGTTTATCAGTTTTTAAGCGGATGCGGTAAGGATTGAAGTGGAAATGAGCGAAAGCGAATTGCAACGGAAAGCCTGACGGCACATCGTGCCGGACCGCCCAAAAAATTCCTAATTCCTAATTCCCAATTCCTAATTATCTAATTATACCTAATTCTCGGGTCAACAACGGCAAGAAGAATATCGCTGATTACCATTCCGCAAAGAACAAGCGTTGAAATGAACATACTGTTTGCAAGCACAAGATTTATGTCCTGCTGCAAAACAGCTTCGTACATAAGCCGGCCGATTCCCGGATAAGCAAAAATAATTTCCAGAACAAGAGAGCCGCTAAAAAGGCTCGCAAGCAAATTCGCGCTTCCTGTAATGTACGGATTTAACGTGTTTCTAAAAGCATGATTTAAATAAACGCGTTTTTCGCTGATTCCGCGGGCGCGCAAGGCAAAAATATACGGCAATCCCATCTGGTCAAGCATCGTGGCGCGAATCATACGCATTGTTCCGCCCACTCCGCCCAAAAACGACGCTAAAAGCGGCAAAAAAACGTGATGCGCATAACTGAACGTAAATTTCAACGGTGCCTGGCTGAACGGAAAGTCAGGATATCCGGTTACAGGAAAAAGACCTGAAACAGAAGCAAAAAGCTGCAGAAGAATCAAAAGCAGAATTCCCGGAAAAGCATGAAAAAACAACGCAAAAAAAGTTGCCGCAGTGTCGGTTTTCGTTCCGGATTTGCTGGAAAAATAAACTCCAAGCAAAAAAGAAATCGTTGTAATAAAAACAAGCGAAATAAGATTCAAAAGAACAGAATTCCAAATTCTGCTTTTTATAAGAAAACTTACAGGAGCGCGAGAAATCAAACTTGTTCCCAAATCGTGATGCACAATAACACGGTTCAACCATTTAAAATACTGAACGTAAAATGGCTTATCCAGACCGAATTCTGCCCTAAGACGAGCCATCTGTTCTTCTGAAAAATTATTTTCCGAAGTTGCAGCCCCATTTGCGCCGCCTGCATTCGCAGAACCTTTTCCGCCTTCCACGCTGCTCATTATCTGCTGGCTGAACATTTGGTCAACAATATCGCCGGGCGCAAGTTCCATAAGACCAAAAAGCGCAAATCCTAAAAAGAAAAGCAAAAAAAGCATTGTAATTATGCGGCTTACAATAAATGAAAAAAGCGGACATTTTTTTCTGAAAATGCGCCAGGGGAGCGAAATTATCTCTTTTGTTTTAAGAAAAAAGTTTTTTATGTTCAAAGCCATTTTTCCTTTTAATTATATCACATATTCCGAAACAAATTCAGAATTCAGTATTTCCAATTGATATTGAACTTGAAAAACGCGAAATAAAAAATCTATTCTTTTAGAAAAATATATTCGTACATTGCACCATTTTTATTGTCATAATAAACATTGGACAAATCCCATTTGTTCCTTATTGCAAAAAAACTTTTACTGCGCACAAGATAAATGACCGGACATTCTTCCAAAATCAAACGCTGATATTCATTCCAGATTTTTTCCGCTTCTGCTCGGTTGTTTGTATAACAACCTTCGTTGTAAAGAAAATCAATGCGCGATTCCCACTCTGTTGCCGGCGTTTTTTGAAGCGGATTCCATAAATGCAAATTTCCGCCGGAAGGCCATACATTGCTTCCCTGAGACGGAAACATATTCGCACCAAGCCCGATTATTAGCGACTGCCAGTCATACGTTGAAGTAAGCATTTCCACCATTTTCTGGAAATCCGTCTGACGGATATTAACTTTTATTCCGATTTTAGCACATTCATCAGAAATTATCATTGCAATATCGTTCGTAACAGAATTTGAAGAAGCAACCGTTAAATCGAATTCAATTTTATTTCCGGCAGAATCACACATTTCACCGTTGGAATCGCGGAAAAAGCCTATATCAGAAAGAAGTTTTTGAGCGCGTTCAGACGAATAGCGGTACTGCAAAGTAATATCAGGATTATAAAAGGGATTTGCATCAGGAAAAAAATCGTATTTCGGTTCAGCAAGACCGCGGTAAGTCTGATTTATAATTCTTTCGCGGTTCAAAAGACAACTCATTGCCTGGCGGAACTTTTTATTGGCAAACCAACTGTAAAAAAGTTCATTTGAATTTTTTGGATTTTGATTAAAACTCCACAATTGAGCGCCCATTGAACCGTCCGCATTAAAAACCGTGTAATCATCTTTTTGATTTTCAACAACATCGCTTACTTCTTCCGGACGCGGAATAAAAGTTTCTGTTTTACCTTCCTTAAAAAGAAGATAATTTGTATTCATATCGCCGACAATCTGAAAAATTTTTGTTTCGTAATAGGGAATTGAAATTCCGTTCCGGTCTTTATTCCAATAATGCGGATTTCTTTTGAACACAAGCCGCTGAGCCGGTGTATATTCTGCAAGATACCACTTTCCGCAGCTTGGAATTGATTTTGGATCGCAGTCCGCGCTGAACAGATTTTTTACGGCTTCCGCTCCGCCTTCCTGTTTTGCTTTTTTATAAATAAAACTTGGACAAAGACTCATATTTGTAGCTAAAAGAGGATCCGCAACTATACGCGGAAAAACAAAATCAAAACGTCTGTCATCAATTTTTACACATTCAATACGTTTTTCACTTCCGTCCGGCATTGTACACCACTGCTGCCCATAACCCGAACTTGCAAATTCCTCATCACCGGCAATTTCGTTGTACCAAAAAACAAAATCATCGCTTGTTACCGGAATTTTTTCATCTTTTCCATAATACGACCAAAAAAGTCTTTCGCGCAAAGTATAATGAACTGTAAGAGTTCCTTTTTTTTCATCTGTTTCAATTTCAAAAAAGGCAAGGCGCGGTTTCCATTCCCGAAGATACGCATCATAATCAACAAGATAATCTAAAGTTTCACTGATTATCGCATTGCTTTCGCCGTCGCGTTCCGCAATAAGTTGATTAAAAGTTTTAGGATCGGAAAGAATTGAATCATACCATGTTCCGCCGACTTTTCCAATTTTCTGAACTTCCGCTTTCCATGGTTTTCGCAAAGTTTTTTCAATAAACGCGGAATCAGAGGATTTTGTGTACTGTTCAATTTCTGCAAGCGTCATTTCCTGCGTTTTTGAACATGAAAAAAGCAGAAAACTAAAAACAAGACAAAAAAAAGTAAAAATGAGCGGAATTATTTTTTTCATAGCATTATTTTACTACAATATGCAAAAAAAAACTGCCTGGATTCAGGCAGTTTTTGTAAATTTGAAATCCCTAAAACGACCCTGCCGGCTCGTTTTTTAACGGGATTTTCGATTCATCAGGAAGTCGCCTGCCGGCGACTTCTCAACACTTGAAATCCCTAAAACGACCCTGCCGGCTCGTTTTTTAACGGGATTTTCGATTCATCAGGAAGTCGCCTGCCGGCGACTTCTCTTACCATTTAACTTCGATAACGTCGCAGATGTTCTTTTCGCCTTCTTCCATTGCGAAGAATTTTGCTTTTTCCATATTTGGAATAACATTGATTGTTTCGCCAAGTCGGAATTCTGCATTTGCATTTGTTTTAGCAATAACCTGCTGTCCTTTGTTAGAAACAAGATACAAGTGAGTTTCTGCTCCCAATGGTTCTTTGTTAACAATCTTCATCTGCATATTGTCTTTTCCAACCGGCTGTGCAGAATACTGCAAATCTTCCGGACGAATACCAAAAGAAACTTCCTTGCCGATGTAGTCTTTCAAGCAAGCAACCTGAGCTTCTGTCGGAGCGATTTCAAAAGAACCTTCGTCGCAAACGATTTTTCCTGAACGTTCAAGAACTTTTACTGTCATAAAGTTCATCGGAGGAGTTCCGATAAATCCTGCAACAAACTTGTTGATAGGATTGTTGTACAAATACAACGGAGCACCAATCTGCTGAACATGACCGTCTTTCATAACAACGATTTTTGTACCAAGAGTCATAGCTTCTGTCTGGTCGTGTGTTACGTAAATCATTGTCTTCTGCTGAGTATTGTGCAAAGCTGCAATTTCAGCACGCATTGTTACACGGAGTTTAGCATCAAGGTTAGAAAGAGGTTCGTCGAACAAGAATACTTTTGGTTCGCGGACAATAGCACGTCCTACAGCAACACGCTGACGCTGACCACCGGAAAGAGCCTTAGGCTTTCTTTCAAGATATTCTGTAAGACCAAGCTGTTTTGCGGCTTCGCGAACCTTGCGGTCGATTTCCATCTTATCAACTTTGCGAAGTTTTAATCCGAACGCCATGTTGTCATAAACAGTCATATGAGGATAAAGCGCATAGTTCTGGAATACCATGGCGATATCGCGGTCCTTCGGCGGAACATCGTTCATTTCTACGCCATCAATAAGAAGCTTTCCTTCAGAAATTTCTTCAAGTCCAGCAATCATACGGAGAGTTGTTGACTTACCGCATCCAGAAGGTCCTACGAATACGCAGAATTCCTTGTCTTCAATTGTGATATTTGCATTGTCTACAGCGCGAACACCGCCATCATAAACCTTTGCAATACCTTTAAGTTCTACTTTTGCCATTCTTTTTTGGCCTCCCTAAGGGTTATATTATGTTTTTATTCTAAGGGCAAATAACCAAGATGTCAAACAAAATAATTCACAATTCCTAATTAAGAATTCACCTTGCGTTATTTTATTTCAAAAAAAAACAATTCTAAGCTATAATAAAACCATGGAAGCCGAACCAATTCTTAAAGTTCAAAATCTTACAAAACAATTCAATCTTGAAGCGGGATTTTTTTCGAAAAATAAAAAAACAGTTTACGCAGTAAACGACGTTTCTTTTGAACTGGAACGCGGAAAAACTTATGGAATCGTAGGTGAATCCGGATGCGGAAAAACAACGACAGCGCGACTTATTATTCAAATGTATAAACAAACTTCCGGAAAAATTGAATTCTGCGGAAAAGATGTTTCTTTAATGAACAAAAAAGAACTTAAAAAATATAGGGAAAAAATAAAATATATTTTTCAGGATCCTGCAAAGTCCTTAAATCCCAGAATGACAGTTTACGAAGTTTTAGTTTCCGCGCTGCGCTACTCTTCCCTGTGGAGCGGAAAAGAAAACGCACATATTCTTGCGGAAAAAATAATCCGGGAAGTAGGACTTTCCACAGAAGATTTAATCCGCCGGCCGGCAGAATTTTCCGGAGGGCAAAGACAGCGAATTTCCATCGCACGAGGACTTATTATGAATCCGGAACTTTTAATATGCGACGAAGTTGTTTCTGCGCTGGACGTTTCTATTCAGGGGCAAATATTAAATCTTCTGCAGGATTTACGGAAAAACCGGAATTTAAGTTCTATTTTTATTACGCACGACTTGAAAGTAGCCTGCTATTTTTGCGACAAAATAGGAGTTATGTACCGCGGAATCATGGTTGAAGAAGGTCCCGCTGAAAATATGTACAAAACCGCTTTGCATCCGTACACAAAACTTCTTTTTGAAGGCGCGGAAGGAAAAATCACGACTTCAAATGCAGAAGTAAAAACTACGCTTGAAAAGGAAAAATGTTGTCCTTTTGCTTACAGATGCGCAAAGGCAACTGAAAGATGCAGGAATGAAATTCCGGAGTTGAAAACTTTTTTAGACGCACAGAGCGAAGAACACAAAGTCCGATGCTTTAACATATAGATCCGCAAACGCGGCAAGGATTGTAGTGGCGTGCCGCAGGCACGTTCCGAAGGAATGAAGGCGAATGCCGGAACCACGAAAAGCCTGTTTTTTGCAAAGCAAAAAGCCGCCCGAATTAAAATTTAAAATCTTTTGAAATGAATTTCATTTTTTCTTTTGTATAATGAGTTCCGAATTTCGGGAGCGCGGCAATCAATGCTTTTGTATATTCATTCTGCGGATTTTTCATAATTTGTGCGGAAGTTCCGGTTTCCATAACGTTCCCGCGGTACATAACGCAAATACGGTCGCTTATGCGCGCCACAAGATTTATATCGTGGCTTATGAAAATTATGGAAAGCCCTTTTTCTTTGCGAAGCCGAAGGAGAAGTGAAACAATCTGCGCCTGAATTGTTACATCCAGCGCGGTAGTAGGCTCGTCGGCAATCAGAAGTTCGCAGTCCTGCGCCAAGGCAAGAGCAATTCCGATTCTTTGCAGCTGCCCGCCAGAAAACTGATGAGGAAAAGCCTTCAATCGTTTTTCGGGCTCCGGAAGTCCGACTTCCTTTAAAAGTTCGCTTGCCTTTTTATCTGAGTCTTCTTTTGATATTTTTGGCTCCGCAATTCTGAAAGTTTCAAAAAAAACGTTTCCGATGTTCTGGAGCGGATCAAAACTACGGCCCGGCTCCTGAAAAATAAGCGCGATTTTTTTTCCGCGGTAACGGCGCATTTCGCTTTGCGGCAGAACGGTTAAATCCGTTCCCTTAAAATAGATATGTCCGCTCATTTCTGCATTTTGCGGAAGAAGGGCAGGAATTGCTGTTGTGGAAACGGATTTTCCGGAGCCGCTCTCGCCTACAATTCCCAGAATTTCGCCTTTATCAATGTAAAAGGAAACATTTTTTACGCCTTGCACTAAAACTTGTTTTGTTCCGCGCAACATTCTGAACGAAACTGCAAGATTTTCCACAGAAAGAAGATGATTTTTATTCTGAGAAGACAAATCTGTTTTTTCGCAAGACCGGAAAGAAGTTTTATCAGCGGAATTTTTCAGTTCTTTTTGAAAAGTGCTGTTTTCCTTACTGATACCGTTCACAGCAGAAAGCTCTTTTTTTGCATTTGTTTTATTTTTTCGCTTTTTAAAAACCGCGCTGTATGGATCATAAAAATCGCGCAAAGCATCGCCTAAGAAATTAAATGCGAGCGTAACAAGCAAAAGCATCAAAACAGGATACAAAAGCCATGGGAAGTTTCGCAAATTTGATAAGGTTGAAATATCACGATTTATTAACGAACCCCAGCTTACAGCGGGATCGCTGATTCCAAGCCCCAAATACGAAAGTGTTGTTTCGCTCATAATAAAACCCGGAACGGAAAGAGCGGTGCTTACAATCAGAAGACTTGCCGTCTGCGGAATTATATGGCGGAAAATTACAACAAGTCCGGGAATTCCTTCCAGCTGGGCATCCACAACAAATTCTTCGCGCTTTATTGAATGAACCATTCCGCGTATTGTGCGCGCGCTGCCCGGCCAGCCGACAAGCGCAAGAATAAGAGTTATTACCATATAGGAAGTTCCGGAATCCATTTTTGAATTCAAGAGAGAGCGGAGAAATAATATAAAATAAAGTGACGGAATAAGCATAAAGAATTCCGCAAATCGCATAATCGCCCAATCTGTTATGCTTCCGAAATAACCGGAAAGCCCGCCAAGAATAACCGCCAAGAGCAAGGATATTGCGGTTGCCACAAAGCCGATTGTAAGAGAAATACGGCTTCCGTAAATAATTCTGCTGAACAAATCACGCCCAAGGTTGTCTGCACCCAAAAGATAAACCGGATATTCGGAATCTGTACCGAACAAATGGCGGTCTGCAGGAATAAAGCCAAGAAGTTTGTAGGGAGCGCCCTTTGCAAAAAACTTTAAATTATGAATACATTCCGCATCTTTTACGCGCACATAGCGCCAGGTAGATTTGTTTATCGCGCGATATTCGCGGACTTTTATACCTTTTAGAGTAATCTGCACATTTGCAGGATGAAAAGTGTTATTTTCGTAACTTTGCGCAGGCGGATATGGTGCAAAAAATTCTGCAAAAATCATTACAAAATAAAGCACAAGGAGCAAAACAACGCTTATAAAAGCAAGAGGGCGGGTCCTTAAATAACGCAAAAATCTTTTCATTTAATAATAAAACTTATAAAACAAAACCTGTAGTTTTTAATTATTTTTCATCCAGTTTTTTATTCCGCGCACAACATCAGAATCAACAACATGTTCAATGCGGCAGGCATTCTGTTCTGCCTGCTTCGGTTCCAATCCCGTGATTTTTACAAGAAAGGCGGTAAGAAGTTTATGACGGTCGTAGACATCATGAGCCTTTGCCGCTCCTTTTTCCGTAAAATTGATATGCTGATTTTCATCAACAAAGATATATCCGTCTTCCCGCAGAATTCCCATAGCACGGCTTACGCTAGGTTTAGAAACATTAAGTTTATGCGCAACATCCACAGAATGACATTCGCCTTTTTCTTGCCGTATCATCAAAATTGCTTCAAGATAATCTTCGCCAGATTCGTACATCAAAATTGCTCCTACCAATTCCCTCTAGTTTAGAGTATAACATAAACTTTTAAAAATTAATAGACTTTGAGTAACAGAACCTTAAATGCACATTTTTCCCGCAAATTTACCTGATATCCGCAGATTATTTAGACAGTTCCTACTTGATTTCTAGTCATTGCTCATAACTTCTTTTGAAAGTTCAAGTATCATATTGTAAATAGGTTTTCCTCCCGGAACCAGAGCAAGCGGCTTCGAGCAGTGGCGCAGAAGCAGCGCTTGCGTATATATAGAAGAACTGCGTCCAGCAGTTCTTCCTACTTGATTTTTAGTCATTGCTCATAACTTCTTTTGAAAGTTCAAGTATCATATTGTAAATAGGTTTTCCTCCCGGAACCATCGGCAAAACCATCTCATCTTTATCAACTTTTGCATCGATAACAGCCGCTTTTCCAGATTTGAACGCTTCATCAAAAACCTTTGCAAATTCTTTTGCATTCGCCGCTTTATAGCCCTTGATTCCATAAGAATCCGCAAGTTTTACCCAATCAGGCCCGAAATCAAGCGTTGTCTGGCTAAAACGCTTTCCATAGAACAAACGCTGCCACATGCGGACATTTCCAAGAGCATTATTGTTTACAACTACAATTACAATCGGAAGATTGTAGTGAGCAATAGTTGCAAGTTCATTGCAGTTCATTCTGAACGAACCGTCGCCGGCAATATGAACAACACGACTTCCTGTTTTAGAAAGAGAAATTCCTATTGCAGCGCCAGTTCCATACCCCATTGTTCCCAAGCCGCCGGAAGTTACAAAACGACGTTTTTTTCCGAACGGATAAAACTGCGCAGTCCACATCTGATGCTGTCCGACTTCCGTTGTAATAAAACAGTCATCACCAACAACACTGTGAATGTGCTCGCAAATAAATTTTGGATTTATAGAATCTTTTGGCTCTTTGTCATAGCATGAAGGATAAGTTTTCTTCCATTCATTGATTTTAGAAAGCCATTCTTTGTGTTCATTTTTATTTACAAGCGGAAGAAGTTTTGTAAGAACATCTTTTACATCACCGACAACACTTGCGTCCGTATTTATATTTTTATTTATTTCCGCCGGATCAATATCAATATGAAGAATTTTTGCTCTTTCGGCAAATTTTGAAGCATCACCGTAAACGCGGTCAGAAAAACGGGAACCGATTGCAATAACCAAATCCGATTCTGTAATTCCCATATTGCTTGCATAAGTTCCATGCATTCCAACCATCCAAGTACAAAGCGGATGCCCGGCAGGAAAACAATCTCGTCCCATCAAAGATTCACTTACCGGAATGGAAGCCTTTTCCGCAAATTTCAAAAGTTCTTCTTCCGCACCTGAAATTTTTACTCCGCCACCCGCATAGATTATAGGACGTTCGGCAGCATTTATCATTTCTGCGGCTTTTTTTATATCATCCTCTTTTGGAACAGGAACCGTAACAGCTCGTTTAAAAGTAACCGCATTCAATGAGTTGCGGGCAACTTCATCAGGATTTTTTGAAGGTTCGAATTCATACTGAACATTAAGAGCCGTAACATCCTTTAAAATATCAATAAGAACAGGACCAGGACGACCTGATTTTGCAATAAGAAACGCTTCTCTGAAAGTTTGCGCCAAATCTTTTATATCTTTTACAAGAAAATTATGTTTTGTTATTGGCAAAGTTACGCCTGTAATATCAATTTCCTGGAAAGAATCGCGACCGAGCAACGCTTTTCCTACGTTGCAAGTTATCGCTACAAGCGGAATTGAATCCATATAGGCGGTTGCAATTCCTGTTACAAGATTTGTAGCGCCAGGACCGCTGGTAGCCATACAAACACCAACTTTTCCAGTTGCGCGGGCATAACCGTCCGCAGCATGACTTGCGCCCTGTTCATGCGCTGTAAGAATATGCTTAATCCGTCCAGAATTTTTGTAAAGCTCATCGTAAATATTAAGAATACAGCCTCCCGGATAACCGAAAACCGTATCAACACCTTGTTCAATAAGACATTCAATAACAATCTGAGAACCATTAAGCAACATAAAATTTTCCTTCTAGAAATAAACTTATACAAGAATAACGTTTTTTAACTTCTTCTGCAATCTTTGCACTTATTTTACAAAAAACAGCAATATCGCGCTATGATTACAAATTCTTTAAAAACTAACCGGCAGACTGCATTTGCAAAAACCTGTCTTCCGGAACTTTTTTAAAGTATCCGCAAATACGTTCACGCGCGTCATCAGTACTCTTCGCATTCAACATTTGCGTTTGGGCATAGTGGGCAAACGATAAATTCTGACAGAAATACGCAAAAAATCTTTGCAGGCGGCTTTTGTAAAATTCAGGCGGCTGAAACTGTTCCACCCAGCCAATAAAATCCAGCGCGCACTCAAGCAAATCAATCTGCTTTGCGTCCGCTCCACAAGACGACTGCAAGCGTGCAAGCTCCGCAAATATCCAAGGTTTTTGAACCGCAGCCCTGCCTATCATAAGAGCATCGCAGTGCGGACAAATTCCGCAAACTTTCTGCGCGGAGCCAAAATCTTTTATATCGCCGTTTACCGCAACAGAAACGCTTTTTTTTGCATACCGCCCGGCAAGTTCTTCCGCATAACTCCAGCGCGGCAAATCCCTATATTTTTCTTTTTTAGTACGAGGATGAAGCGCAAGTCGTTCAACTCCGTTTTTTACAAGCATATCTGTAAACTTAAAAAATTCTTCCTCTGTAAAATTTTCACCGCCAAGCCTGAACTTAACGCTGAATCTCCTGTGAATTCCGGTTTGTTTTTCATATTCTTCAAGCTGTTTTTTTACGCCGCACACAAGCTCTTCAGTTTCCGCAAGCGGCTTTAGCATCCATGCAACTCCGGCGCCGCTGTTCACTATTTCAGGCGCGGAACAGCCCATATTCAAATCAACACCGATTCCGCCAAGTTCCGCAACAATTCCGGCGGCTTTTATAATCGGCCCTGCGGATTTTCCCGTAAGCTGCCAAACGATTTTTTCCGGAACCGGAGCCGGATTCACATAATATTTTTCAAATTGACCATTATTCAACAAAGAGGGAGCGTTTATCATCTCTGTGTAATATTCATCGCAACCGCCGAATTTTTCTATTAACATTCTAAAAGCCGGATGACTTAGCGTTGCCATAGGAGCGCAAATTAATTTCATAGCGCAATATTATCATTTATTCATTTTTATGTATAATGTAAAAAACTCTGAATAAAAAAAAGAGATAAAATTATGACAGAAATCGAACTGAAAGCGCACGTTTATGACCGCGCAAAACTTATTCAAACTTTAAAAAAATTTGCTGTTTACAAAAAAACTGTTTTCAAGGACGACACTTATTATCATCTTAAAACGGAAAAAACTCAGCAGAACGGGAAAAATTATATTTCAGTCAGAATAAGAAAAGAAACAAAAAAGACAGAAAACGGAAACGAAACAACAAATTATCTTACATATAAAAAGAAAGAACTTATAACCGGAAAAGACGGACTTTCCACAGAAGTGAACGATGAAAAAGAAACAAAAATTTCAAATCCGGAATCAGTAGAAACGCTCCTGAAAGACATAGGATTTACGCCTGCACAAAAAAAACAGAAAGAAGCCGCAGCCTACATTGCTCAAACAGAAAGCGGGAAAGCAACTTTGGAACTTTGCAATATACATGGGCTTGGCGATTTTTTGGAAATAGAAATACTTTCAGAAAAAAATGACGCTGAAACAATTCAAAAAATTCAGCGGGAACTTAAAAATCTGCTTTTCAAATGCGAGATTCCGGAAAAAGACATAGAAAAACGCTACTACAATGAAATGCTTGAACAACTTGCAGATTACAAAAATCTGCATTAAACGAATACAGATTTCTTGACAGCAAATACACAAAGGGAGTAAATTTCAAATATGTTTAATAGAATAAAATACAAAGACTACGCAAAAATTCAGTTAAAAAAACGTTGGACTGTACCTGTAATAGCCTCAATGATTTATTACATTGTATGCACACTTTTAAATGCGCCGGAAGCATATAATTACGCAACTCATACCCAAGAATATGCAACAGGATTCGCAGGAATCATAACCGATTTATGCGATATAATTGCAATCTGTATTATATTTGCAATTGGATATGCGCAGGCAAACCTGCATGTAAAAATGTCGCGCGGACCGGAAAAAATAACTTTCGGCGACTTTGTAGAAGGTTTTTCAATGTGGCTAAGAGGAATTCTCTGCGGACTTTGGGAATCCCTATGGACATTTCTATGGCTTCTTCTATTTATCATTCCGGGAATAATAAAACACTATTCATACTGTATGACCAAGTTCATCGCAATTGAATACCCGAACATTTCTGTTTTCAAAGCAATGCGCATAAGCATAGAAATCACAAGAAACCATAAGATGGACATTTTTATAACGGACTTAAGTTTTATCGGATGGTTTTTACTTGGCTGCATAACCGCCGGAATAGGATTCTTTTGGACGCAACCTTACTACACTATGACAATGACAAACGTTTATCACGCACTTTTAACAGAAGCCATTGAAACAAAACGGCTTAAACCAGAAGATCTTACAGAGGACTAAATGAAAAACAAAAAACAGAAATCAGGATTTATTGTATTTATAATAATACTTGTATTTGCCGCAGCCTGCGGAATTTTCAGACTGATAAATTCATCAAATCCTTCAACAAAAGGACTTTCTGAAAATCAGAAAATCGTTTTAAAGAATCATACAAAAAACTATATAGCCGCACTTTACATAGAAGGTGTAATCCAGGAAGAAAACCAGACATACAACCAAAAATGGCTTTTAGAAACTATAAACAAATTGAAAGACGATAAAAAAAACGTTGGAATAGCGGTTTTCATAAATTCTCCGGGCGGAACAGTTTACGAAGCGGACGAAGCATATCTTGCTCTTCAAAATTACAAAACATCAGGAAAGCCTGTTTACGTTTATCAGGGAAAACTTGCGGCATCCGGCGGATATTACATTTCTTGCGCTGCAAACAAGATTTATGCAAACCGCAATACTTTAACAGGTTCAATCGGTGTTATTACAGGAAGTTCATACGATTTGACCGGACTTTTTGAAAAACTCGGCATAAAATCGGAAACTGTGCATTCAGGAAAAAACAAAAATATGTTCAGTACAAACGAACCTGTTACAGAAGAGCAAAGAAAAATCATGCAGTCTATTTCGGATGAATGCTATGAACAATTTGCAGGTATCGTTGCAATGAGCAGAAACATTCCTATCAATGATGTGAGAAAACTTGCAGACGGAAGACTTTACACAGCACATCAGGCACTAAAAAACGGACTTATTGACTCTGTTGACACCTGGGAAAATATGATAAAAACTATGCAGGAAAATGAATTTGAGGGAAAAGATTATAGTTTAGTTGACTTCAAATATGAAAAAAGTTTGAATTTATATGATTTTTTATTGGGAAAAACACTATCATCTGTTCCGGCCGCAAAAATTGCAAACGAAATTGCACAAAAAACTGAAATTCAATATCCAGCTTATCTTTATTCAAACTAATCAGTTCTGAGCCATCACATCTTTTATCATTGAATAAGAAAATCCGTGGGAAATCATCCTGCGGATTATTTTTTCTTCAGAATCGCAAGTACGGCTTGCTTTTTCAAAATCCTTTCTGCACAATTCAAGCTCTGAATTTTCAGTAAAAAATTCATCAAGCGCAGATTTTGAAGTTTCTTTGTCTATTCCGCGAAAAGCAAGTTCCGCCGCAAGTTTTACACGGCCTTCCGAATGATTTATTTTTCTTGAATTAAGCCAGGCACGAGCAAAGCGCAAATCAGAAAGATAATTCTTTTCTTCAAGAAAATCCAAAGCAAGGGCAATATGCTCTTTTTCATATTTTTTATTAAGAAGTTTTTTGGTAAGAGCAAAACGGCTCTGTTCACTCCGGGAAAGATAATCAACAGCCTTTGATTCCGCCGCATAGACAAGTCCGGCAGTTACAATATCCGCTTCCTTTTCGCCGGTAAAACAAGAATTCTCTGAAATATCTTCCGGCTTTACAATTTTGAGATACGAAGTTCTAATAAAAAAAGCAAGTTCCGAATCAGAAGTTAGTTTTAAAACCTCTGGCGAAACTTGCTCTTTTGAAAGTACAGTCAAAGCGAAAAAACGTTTTACCGTAAAAAACGTTCTAACGTTTAGAGAACTGGAAGCGACGACGAGCGCCTTTCTGTCCGTACTTTTTGCGTTCAACCATACGTGGATCGCGTGTAAGATAACCGTTTGACTTCAATGCAGTTCTGTTATCAGGATCAACCATTGTCAAAGCGCGTGAGATTCCATGAAGACAAGCCGCAGCCTGACCATTCAATCCGCCGCCAACAACATTGATAAGAATATCATATTTTCCATCTGTAGAAGTTACAAGCAACGGCTGATGAACAACATTAACCTGCTCTTCTGTAACGAAATAATCTTTTACATCTTTTCCGTTTACAACAATTTTTCCAGAGCCTTCGCGAACAAAAACGCGGGCAACTGATGTTTTTCTTCTTCCTGTTCCAATAGCAATATTTTTTACCATCTTAGAC
>CAYXDA010000015.1:0-22711 GCA_964463615.1 uncultured Treponema sp. | reverse complement strand
ACTCATAACCCAGTTAAAAATCATTTCTTTTTGATTAGAAATAATCTTAAGTAAAACTGAACCGTCCTCCAGAATTTCAACACTCTGATTTTTGTGCCAACGCCGCTCCAAAATGTAATTTGCCCTTTCTTTCGCAAATTTGATTTCATATTCTTGCGGAGTTTGAGTATTGTTCCAAATTCCAAAATCCAAATCGATATGTTTTTTCAAGTCAAAATCTTTTTGAATTGTAAAAAATTCGCTCTTAACAACAATATTTTTTATTCTGCCGAGCGCAAAAACTCTAAAATCATCAGCTTCGTGTTCAAAACCAAATACATACCAGTTTCCACTTTTACAAAGAACGCGATAAGCATCCAAAGTCCGCTTTTTGTAAATACTTGAAGAAAGACTTCGATAATCAAATTCAACCACACATCGACTTCGTACCGCTTTAAAAATTGAATTAAAAACTTCAGTTTCTATTTTTGGTAGCGGATCTGAAATAAAACTTATATCGCGGTTTAAAAAACAAGAATCAACACTAATCGAATCCGGCAAAAGCCCCGAAATTTTTCCCATTATGGTACGGAACGAATTTTCAAGAGGTGTGTTCTTATACTGTTCCATAAGCGGCATAACTGTTGCCATTGTAAAAAGTTCACCTTCTGTAAGAACTACATTCGGAATTGAAAAAGTCGGATCCGTGTAATGATACATTTTTCTAATTCTATCGTACTCGAGAGGAGCATTCATATCGTTGCGAAGATGTTCAAAATCGCGCTCAATTGTCCGCCGATTAACGCCGAATTTAAAAATCAAATCCTGCATATCAACAAACGCGCCGCCGCGCAGCATCTCATCAATCTGAATTATGCGGGTTGTACGCCGCACATCATCGCGGGGTTTTGCAGAAGCTTCAGATTTTTCAAGCGAATTTGCAGACAAATTTAAATTTTCAGAAATTTCTTGCTCCATAGAACAATTATAACATTTAAATTTAAAGAAAAAAATTAAAAAGAACAGAATTTCACAAAGAACCGCTTTTCAACGTTGAATCAACTAATTGTTTTTAAGAAGTTTTTCCAACGCAGGCTGAATGTGCAACGCATTTATTAAAGCGGAACTTTCTTTATTTTCAGTCGCCGGACCGCTTTTTTTTACAGCACGGATTAAAATATTTTTTGGCGTGTGTTCCATATCAATAAATTCCAAAAGTTGAACAAAATAACCTTGACTTTCCAAAAGTTCAGCACGCAAAGCGTCCGTTGCCAAAGCGGAAAACCGTTCTTTAATAATTCCATATTTTAAAAGCGGCTTAAATTCTTCCGGAACATTATTTTTATTCAATTGCCTGTTTATTTCGTGCTGACAGCAAGGAACGCTAAGAATCGCTTTGCAATTATGTTTTACAGCGTAATCAAGCGCAAAATCCGTTGCAGTATCGCAAGCATGCAGCGTAATTACAATATCAGGATTATCTTTATAATTGTATTCCGCAATATTTCCGACATCAAACTTCAATCCTTTTAATCTAAGTTCCGTAGCAATTTTATTACAATAATCAATAACATCTTTTTTTAAATCCAACCCTACAATTTCCACTTCAAGATGTTTTATTTGAGTTAAAAAATAATGAACAGCAAATGTTAAATAAGATTTTCCGCATCCGAAATCCGCAATGCGCAACGGACGTTCGCCAATCTGTTTTTGAACTTCCGGAAGAATATCATTTAAAAATTCCAAAAAACGGTTTATTTGCCTAAACTTATCATATTTTGAATTTACAACCTTACCTTCGGCTGTCATTACTCCAAGCAAAACCAAAAAAGGAACAGGATTTCCTTCTGAAATAAGATAGTTTTTTTGTTTGTTCCAGATAATATTTTTAGTTTGATTCACATTTTCAGATATTTTTTTTACAAGCCGCGTTATCTTTCCCTTTTTATTTCCCAAGTAAGTAATTTCTTCTGATTCTGTACGGATTACGCAACTTTTAAAAGTTGTTCCCGCATGTTCTTTTATAAATTCATTCAGTTCTTCTTCTGTTTTTTGTTCATGAAAAACCTGAGTTTTTGTAAATTCTTCCATATAATAAGAAGTTTTATTAGAATTATTCGCTCCACGAATTTTTATTCTTAAATAATCGCGGCCAAAAATTTCTTCTACGTTTTTTGACGGTTTACTAAATGTGCAAGAAATTATCATATCAGTTTTAATGTATACCAAATCAAAAAAAAATGATATATTTAAGGTTATGGGTAAAAGTATTGTTTTTGTAAACCAAAAAGGTGGAGTTGGAAAAACAACTTCCTGTATTAATATCGGAGCATACATTGCACTTTCAGGAAAGAAAGTTCTGCTTGTAGATTTTGACTCTCAGGGAAATATGTCCAGCGGTGTTGGAGTTTCAAAAGATAAGCCGACTATTTACGAACTTCTTGCCGGACAAGTAACAGCGGAACAGGCTATCAAACACACGCCTGTAAAAAATCTTGACGCAATAAGCGCTTCCATCGATTTGTCTGGCGCCGCAATAGAACTTGTAGAGCAGGAAAACCGCGAATTCTTCTTAAAAAATGTTCTTGACCCTTTAAAATCGGAATACGATTATATTTTAATAGACTGTCCGCCTTCTCTCGGTATTTTAACACTGAACGGACTTGCAGCAGCAGATCAAGTTTTAGTTCCAATGCAATGCGAATATTTTGCGCTGGAAGGAATTACGCTTCTTTTAAAATCTGTGAACAAAGTTCAGCAAGGAATAAACCCGAATCTTAAAATCGGTGGAATATTTTTTACAATGTATGATTCAAGAACACGTCTTGCGCAAGATGTTGTTATGCAGGTAAAAACTTATTTTAAGGATGTAGTTTTTAATACAATAATTCCTAGAAATGTCAGACTTTCTGAAGCGCCTTCCCGTGGTCTTCCGATTTGCAATTATGACCCAGAATGCGCCGGTGCTAAAAGTTATGAAAAACTTGCAGAGGAGATAATACATCGTGGCTAAAAAAGGTGGATTAGGACTTGGACGCGGGCTGGATGCTCTTATAGGAAGCGAAAATTCCGCACTTTCCGGTCTTGGAAGTGCAAAAGACATAAAAAAAGATGAAAATGGAAACCCGACAAATCTTCCGGAAGGCGTAACCGTTGATTCAGACGGAACTTTATGGGCAAATCCGGCAGACTTCATTGCAAATCCAAAACAGCCAAGAACAGAATTTGATCAAAAGAAACTGGAAGAACTTGCCGACTCCATCCGCGAAAACGGTATCATCGAACCGATTATTATTGAACCTACAGATGGCGGAAAATTTTATATTGTTGCCGGTGAACGTAGAACAAGAGCCTCTCTTTTAGCAGGACTTTCAAAAGTTCCTGTTCAAATAAGAAAATTTGACGAAATCCAGCGCCTTCAAGTTGCGCTTATAGAAAATATTCAGCGAGCAGATTTAAACCCGATTGATGAAGCTCAAGCATATTACAATCTTATGGAACTTGGCGAACTTACACACGAAGAAGTTGCAAAACGAGTCGGAAAAAACCGTTCCACCGTTACAAATGCAGTTCGCCTTTTAAAACTTCCGGATGATATGAAAAAGTCGCTGATTGACGGACAAATCTCTTCCGGACACGCACGCGCATTACTTTCCGTTACAAATCC
Organism: uncultured Treponema sp.; assembly: GCA_964463615.1. Classification (GTDB taxonomy): domain Bacteria; phylum Spirochaetota; class Spirochaetia; order Treponematales; family Treponemataceae; genus Treponema_D. Next base: position 19,065 of record CAYXDA010000015.1, on the reverse strand, counting down.
CGCTGACCAAAGAATTATGTTCGGTAAAATTATTGGTACCGGACTAACAGTCCGCGAAGCAGAAGAACTTGCGCAGGTATACAACAACGGCGGTCGTGCGGCATCTAAAAAAACTGCAAAGAAAATACAAAAAAAAGATCCGGAAATTGCGAGAATTGAACAAAAGTTCATTGATATTTTCGGAACAAAAGTTGCAATAAAAGGAAACCTTGAAAAAGGTTCTATTGAAATAAGTTACTTTACAAAGGACGATTTAGACCGACTGTACAATATTATTGCACCGGAAACAAATTAAAATTCAAAACTATTTTTAGAGTTGCGGATTGCGTGAAGGATTGTAAGGGCGCGCGAAGCGCGTTGCGAGCGCCCCAACTTGATCCCTCAAAACCTGCGAGCAATGAAGGCGAATGCCGGAACCCTGAAAAGCCTGACGGCGTCTTGGGCTGAGACTGCGAAGCCAGCCGACACGCCCTGCTAAAAATCACTGATTACTTACGAACCAATAGTTCCCTTTGTGGAAGGAATCGCTCCATTACGACGCGGATCAATTTCCACAGCTGAACGGATTGCCCTTGCCGCGGCCTTGAACAACCCTTCCATTTTATGATGGTCGCTCCTGCCGCGCAAAGTATCCAAATGCAAATTGCATTGCGCACTATTTACGAAAGCCTGCCAAAAATCTTCAAAACAATCAGTTTGAAAACTCGCTTCAACTCCATTTGCGTTTAAACTGATAAGCGGAATTCCAGTTAAATCCGCATTACAAACAAGAAAAGGACGCCCGCCAAAATCAACAGCAGCGCGCAGCAACGCCTCATCCATCGGATACAAAAAAGAGCCGGTTCTGTAAATTCCGGCACAATCACCCAACGCTTTTGCAAAACAAGCGCCAAGAACAATTCCAGTATCTTCTATTAAATGATGCTGATCTACATTCAAATCGCCTTTTATCGAGCCGCTCAAATCAAAAAGTCCGTGTTTGCAAAAAGAACGCAACATATGATCAAAAAATCCGATCGGATTTTCCATTTCGCATTTGCCAGTTCCGTCCAAATTTAATGTAAGAGAAATCTGAGTTTCACCAGTCGTCCGTTCAACAGTTGCAATTCGTGCCATAATCTTTCCTTTTATAAGCGGTTTTCCAAACAGCACGGCGCAATACAAAAACGGATAGCGCCGCAACTTAGAAATACCATAGTAAATTTTGACTTTACCAAAAAATGACCTAAAGAATAACCTTTCTAAGTTCGTATTCCAAAATATCAGTTGCACCAAGACTTTGCAACTTCGGAAGCAACGTCGGAACCTCGCTCTTTTTTACAGCAATTTTTACAGCAAAACCATCATCGCCAAAAAGCGGCGAAACGGTAGGGCTTTTCATAGAAGGAATGCCTTTTATAAGATTATCAAAATTAGCTTTAGAAACATTCATTTCCAGCATTACGCGGCTTCGCGCTGCAAGAACTGCTTCAAAAAGCATTTTAAGTTCAAGAATCTTCTGCTTTTTCGCCGGATTTTTCATTGCTTCTTTTGAAGCATACATTCTTGTAGATGATTCCATTAAAGTATCTACAATTTTTAAGCGGTTTGCGCGGAGCGAAGAACCTGTAGAAGTGTTATCTATTAAGATTTGCGCCAAAGCTTCGTCATTATCTTGAACAAAACCTTCGCTGGTTCCCCAAGTTCTGAAAATTGTTCCATCGATTTTCTTAGACTCAATATATTTTTTTGTAAGATTCTGATATTCTGTTGCAATTGTAACTTTTGTATTCAAAAGCTTTTCGTAATCTTTAGTTTCAGGAATTGCAGCTACAATGCGAACAGGATCAAAACCCAAATCCATAATTTCTTCAACATCATTTTCTACACAATTTTCGTAAACCCAGTCTTTGCCGCTAAAACCAACATCCGCTTTATTCTTAGCAAGCAATGCACTTGTAATCTGCGGTTTTACAACCTGAAAAGCCAAATCATCCTGATTAGTGATTGGAAAATAAGTTCTATCTGGAAGATGAATAGAAATGCCAACATCATTCAAAAGTTCATACACAGATTCGTAAATGCGGCCCTTTGCCAAAAGAATTTTCAATTTTTCCATTTGTTACTCCAGATTATTGCTGTACGATTAATTCTCTGCAAAAACAGAAAATCAATCACATTAAATTTATTATAATAGAAGAAAGACTAAAAATTCAATGCGTGATAAAATGTTGTATGCAAAAAAAAGATTTCGACATCACAATTTTATGCAAAGTTGTAGACAATTTTGGAGACATCGGATTTGTTTTGCGGCTTGCAAGGGAAATAATTGCTTTATGTGGGGAAAGTCTTCCCCTCGCTTCAACCGCCAAAGCGGTTTCCGCTACCCCTTCCAGCGGGGAGCGCCCCGCAACGCCCCCTGCTTTGCCAAATATCAGAATTGTTTCCGATAATTTAAAATCTTTCTCGCTCCTTGAACCAAAAATAAATCCAACCCTTGACGTTCAAACTGTAAACGGTTGTAAAATTTTTAACTGGAATGCAGACGCCGCCTGCCTTTCCGAATTCAGAAAAAATCCGCCGAAAATAATTTTGGAATGTTTTCAGTGCGGCCGCCCGGATTGGCTTGAAAACCTGCTTTTTACAGAAAAAGTTCCGAACATCGTAAACATTATTATGATTGATTATTTAACAGCAGAAGATTATGCAGAAACATTCCATAAATTAAAAAGCCTGACCAGAAGCGCCCGCGTTCAAAAAGTAAATTTTATGCCGGGCTTTACACCAAAAACCGGCGGTCTAATTTTTAATGACAATGAATCTGAATCTTCAGAAAAAAAATCCTCAAATAATTTCAATGCAATAATGTTCGGCTACCCGCGCGATTATTCCCCTATTTTACGTTCTCTTGAAAACTTTGCAAAAACTTTAAAAAATGAAGGCAAAAAATTAAATATTCTTTTAGCGCAAGGAGCCGGATTTAATTCGTTCAAAAAAGCTTATGACTGCAAAGCAGATTTTTCCGCTCAAAATGCCGCTTCCAAAAACAACATTTCGCTGAGCGAACTTCCGTTTTTACCGCAAACCGAATGGGACAGCTTGCTATTCAAAAGCGATATTTTGTTCATCCGCGGCGAAGACAGTTTAAGCCGCGCCTGCTTAAGCGGCATTCCATTCCTCTGGCATGCTTATCCGCAAACCGAGGAATATCAACTTGTAAAAGTAAACGCGCTTTTAGAGCAAATGAAACCGCACTTTTCTGACGAAGACTTTTGCACTTTGCAAAAATGCTGGCAACTTTACAACACAACAGAACCAAACGATATCGACTTGGAAAACGCACTGAACGCATTTTTTCAAAAATACAATTCACTTTGCAAAGGTTTTAAATCATTTTCCAAATCGCTATTTAAAAATGGAAATTTTGCTGAACATCTGCTGGAATTTATTTTTTCAAAATACGCAGAATATTACACAGATTTTTAAGATTCATTCTCTCGCTTAAAAAATCTGTTAAACAGCAAACAAAACCGATTTGTTGAATACCGCAAAACAGAATTATTTTTCGTATTCTAAAAGCAAATCACCACCAAAAGTTTTCAGCTCTTTCAAATTAAATTCAAACGCTTGGTCAGGAAGCTCAACACCAGCGCCACAAACCGGACTTTTAGCATTTCCGCCAAATATTTTAGGTGCAACAAAAGCATAGATTTTCTGAACAAGATTTTTAGTTAAAAGCGAATAATTTATTTCACCGCCACCTTCTACAAGAACACTGTCAATTTTTCGTCTTCCCAGTTCCTTAAAAAGTTCAGAAAGTTCAACATTTCCATTTTTGTCGGCATTAAACAAAAGAACTTCAACGCCATTTTTTTCCAATGCAGATTTTTTTGCAACAAAATCCGCAAAACCACAATCCACAGCCGCAACAATTGTTTTTATTTTGCCCGCACTCTGTAAAATTTTGCAATCCAACGGAATTTTCAAATGCGAATCGCAAATTATTCTAATCGGATTATTTCCGCCCGGAATTCTACAATCAAGCATAGGATTATCTTTTAAAACCGTACCAATGCCGCAAAGAATTCCCGCATAGCGGTTCCGCAATTTATGAACACATTCCCTACTTTTTTCAGAAGTAATCCATTTTGACTCGCCCGTTTTTGTCGCTATTTTTCCGTCCATTGTCATCGCATATTTTAACGCAACAAAAGGAAACTCCGTCGTTATAAAATAAAAGAAAATCGGGTTCAGAGCATCACATTCATCTTTTAAAAAATCTTCCACAACTTCAATTCCGTGCCGACGTAAATATTCGTTGCCTTTACCATGTACAAGCGGATTTGGATCCCGACTTCCTACAACAACTTTTGCAATTCCATGCTCTGCCAACGCCTGAGTGCAAGGCGGCTGTTTTCCAAAGTGACAGCACGGTTCAAGAGTAACATAAATTGTTGCACCCGATGCATCATTTCCGCGTTCCTTGCAATTTTTTAATGCATCGCGCTCCGCATGCATTTCGCCATATTTGTGATGAAATCCTTCGCCTATTATTTTTCCATCTTTTACAATTACCGCGCCCACAAGCGGATTCGGATTTGTAAACCCTTCTCCACCGCGTGCAAGCTCAATCGCCCGACGCATATATTTTTTTTCGTCATTCATATTTTTATTATATCTAAATTATTCAGAAAGCAAAAATTCTTCCAATTCCTTTACATTTTTGCAAATAAAATCTGCGCCGTTCTTCAAAAATTCTTCTTCCGAACCATAACCGTAAAGAACAGCCACAACCTTTATTCCATTTTCATGCGCTCCAACGATATCATTTTCGCGATCGCCGACCATAATAACATTTTCTTTTGCAGATTCTGGAATTCCACAATTTTTTAGCGCATATTCAATAACCTGTGATTTTTTGCTGCGAGATTTATCCAAGGAACTTCCGCCAACAAAATCAAAATATTTTTTCAAATCAAAATGTTCCAACACAATCTTCGCCTGCGGTTCCGGCTTTCCGGTCGCAAGAACAATATGTTTTTTCGCGTTTTTCAACTTTTCTAAAAGAGGAACAATTCCTTCATAAACTTCATTATTGAAAATTCCCGATTCTTCATAGTTTTTGCGGAAAATTTTTACAGCCTCTTCGCATTGTTCGTATGTAAATCCGCAATATTTTGGCAGACTATCCCATAAAGCCGGTCCCAAAAAGGGCATCATTTCTTCTTCAGTTTTTTCAATTCCAAAAAACGAAAAAACCGCACGCAGTGATTCAAAAATTCCAGGTCTGGAATCCGTCAAAGTTCCGTCCAAATCAAAAAAAACATATTCTTTCATAATTCTTCTTTTTCAAAAAATTATCCGTTTCGCTATTTTCCAACACAAAATCGGCTAAAAATACTTCCAAGAACGTCATCCGCTGTAACTTCACCAGTTATTTCACCAAGAAAATTCAGAGCGTCCTCCAAGTCCTGAACCACAGCATCCAAAGCAAAATCTTTATCCGCTGCAACCAGCGAATGTTTTACGCTTTCCAAAGCTTCTTCAACAGCGGTTTTCTGTCTTGCAGAACCAATTCCCGCCTGCGGCCGTTCACTTGCAACTCCAGAAAGCAACACTTCCTTTACAGAATTATAAAGTTCTGCAAAACCAATTCCCTTTTTTGCACTGATTTTAATTTCTTTCTTTACACTTGGAAAATCCGCTTTTCGCAATTCCTGCCGCTCTTCTGCCAAGTCCGCCTTATTCCAGCAAAATATAAGCGGCTTTCTTGCTCTTTTCAAAAATTCTTCATCTTCAGCAGAAAGCCCAGTTTTGCCGTCGCACAAATAAAGAATCAAATCCGCATCTTCCGTTAAATTTTTAGTAAGTTCAACACCGTGTGCTTCAATTATGTCTTCTGTTTCGCGAAGTCCGGCTGTATCAAACAAACGAACAGGAAGCCCGCCAAAATCAACCCAACTTTCTAGCCAATCTCTAGTTGTTCCTTCAATATCGCTTACAATTGCGCGGTCTTCCTTTAAAATTGCATTAAAAAGAGAAGATTTTCCCGCATTTGTACGACCGCAAAGAACAACCCGCGCTCCGTCCTGATACAGTTTTTCCCCTTTCCAAGAATCATTCAACTGGCTTAACCGCTCAATCGCTAAAAGCAAATCGGAACGGTCAAACGAATCTGCAATAGTTTCCTCATCCTCAGGATATTCAATTTCCACTTCTATAGAAGCAAGTGTATCTGTAATCAGTTTTTTTATGCTTTCAATTTCTTCAAAAAGATTTCCTGCAAGGCGTCCTGCCGCCCGACTTCTACTTTCCCCTGTACGGCTTTCTATTATTTCTTGAACAGCTTCTGCTTTTGTTAAATCTGCCTTGCCATTTATAAAAGCGCGAAAAGTAAATTCTCCGCGCTCCGCCTGCCTAAATCCGCTGTTAAGCAAAATATTCTGCACTGCCATCACAACGCTTGGTCCGCCATGACAACAAACTTCCACCATTTCTTCGCCCGTAAAACTTTTTGGAGCACGGTAAACGCTTACCATAACTTCATCAATCTTTACGCTATCTTTTTGAATCCATCCATAAACAAGAGAATTTCCCAAAGCGTTATTCAAAGCATTCGGACGCGAAAAAACTTTAGAAAGAAGTTTAACACTATCTTTTCCGGAACAACGTATTATTCCAAGCGCCGCCGGTGCCAAAGCAGTTGCAATGGCGCAAATCGGCTCTTCCGGAGCATATTTTGGATTCGGCATAAAAACCTTCTATTTTTTCTTAAAATTATTAACCCGCAGCAAAGGCATAAAAGCAGATTCACTAGAAGTTTGCCGTTTTTTACCGTGATTGTAAATCCTATTCATTCGGGAAAGTCCATCATTTCTGAATTCCGGAGCTTCCTGGGTTCCAACAGCAGGCTTTTTGAACTTTACATCAGATTCCGGGCAAGTTCCTATAAACGGCGCATCATCTGCAACATCCGGCGAAAGCATTTCGTAATTTCCGGCATTATTCCAGTACATATAACCGCGATTAACAGAATCTCTTACTCCAAAAATTTCTTTAAGAATATAATCTTTATTGTAATATTGTCGGTCATAACTAACATTCAAATAAAAAGCTTGAACCCAAGGTCGCACAACAACTCTGTTTCTTGCAAGAATTGTATTTCTATAAGTTCCATAAAAATAAATTCTATAAATGCGGTCTGCAACCGGATCAAAATTCATAAAAGCATTTTCAAAATGACTCGGATAGAACATTGGACCGATAACATCAACATATTCCGCCATCATTTCCACGTCTTGTCCAGTTCTTGTTCCGCTTCTGTACCAGCCGTTCGCGCCGTAAATGTCAATTCCAATCGGAGCTTTTATATTTTCGCGGGCATATTTCAAAAAAGAAACCAACGCGCTTTCCTTGTCCATTCCTTCACTCTTCCAGCGGTAACTTGCCTGACGCAAATTGTACCCGTCCGTAGGAAAACGAATATAATCAAACTGAATTTCGTCAAAACCGCGCTCAATAAGTTCTTTCGCAATTGCAACATTGTATTCCCAAACTTCAGGACAGTACGGATCTACCCAATTTTCATCATAATAAACAGGATTTTTTCCTGTAACTTCACCGGTTTCCTCATCAACAATATCTTCGTATTCTTTTATTCCAACCCAAGGAGATTTTGTATTGTAGTTCCAAACGGCATATTTTGAATTTCCAAATTTAGCAAGATTTCTGTCTTTAAAAACTACAATTCGCGCAATAAGATAAACATTTTCTTTTTTGAACTCTTCTACAAAATGATCAAGATTCACAGCATACTGTGTTACTTTGCCTTTTGATTTTACAAGAGGATCTTTTGTATCATAGCGCAAAAGTCCATAATCATCTTTCATGTCAATTACAAGACTGTTCAAATTATTGTCTTTTATAATTTTTTTGAATTTATCAATTCCGGACTGAAGTCTGCACTGATAAGCAGAAACATAAATGCTTTTTTGCCCTAAAGCTTTTTCACCATATTCAGAATTAACTGTTCCTGGATAAAGAAGCCAAAGTTCATTCAATAAAATTCCTTTTTTAAAGCCAGTCCGGTTATACGGAACCCAGGCAGAATTTATACTTCCCGGGACGCATGCAAAAGTTTTTTTCCAATCAGATAAATTTTTAGGAATTCCACCATCTGTATAATCATCAAGATTAAGCGCACCCAGATTTTCATTTTTTGAATAGACCAATTTGTTATCAACTACAGTTAAACCGTCAATTGTTTCAGCAGGTTCTTCGCCTTTGTAAATAAGTTCACCTTGTCTGTTCGGCCAGTTAAATTTATAAATGCGCGGAATAAAAGTTTGACTCAAATAAATGTCCACATACGAAGTTCCATATTCATCATTTACAAGAACCGGGAGGATATCTGCAATTTCATCCGGACTTGTAAGACTTGGCATCATTTCAAAGCCTTTTGCAACATCAAACCAGGCAGGACGTGCCGCATCCGGTTTTATGTAAGAAAGTCCGAAAATCGGATGACTCATAAAAACAACAAGTTCCGTTCCCACAGAGCCGTCGCTTAGCGTAACCGGCATTGAACCGATTGCGCACGCTTTTACGCCCGGAGTTGCCATACTCATAGAACCAAGATTCTTCCAGTTTTTTCCGCCATCGCGCGAAAGATAAACCGCATCTTTTGTCGCAGTTACCAACTGCTGCGGATTCAACGGATTTGCACACAAATCTTTCAAAGTCTGAATTCTTGTTTCAAATTCAGTATTTTGTCCGTCATAATTTTTTATAGTTGAAGAAGGAAGCCCAGAATTGCGATATTCAAAGTTTTGCAAATCTGCGCTGAATAAAATTCCTTTGTTTGTCCTAAAATACCAGTTTTCTATTATCTTACCGTTTTCGCCCAATATTTCTGTACGCACGATTTGTTCAACCGCACCTTCTGTCCACAACGGAAAAGAAGAATTTCCGCTGCTGACTTTAAAAAGTCCTTTGCTTGTTCCAACAATAAAAAGCTTGGTTTCACCGTTTTCATTTTCCAAATTTTCCTGCGCATTGCCAGATTTTGACTGCGGCAGCTTATATAAAGGTTTAACCTGTTTTGCAAAAGTTGGTGATAAAACAAAAAATAATGCCATTAAGTAAAGTACGATTTTTTTCATACCTAACTTATCGGCAAATTTTGAAATTTTATTCAGTCTAAATAATCGCTTCCAAAGCTTTTAAAACATCCGGATCGTAAATATTAGCTTCCGCTTCAAGTTTTTCAAGCGCAGACTCTTTATCCATACCACCGCGGAATGATCTTCGGCTGGAAAGCGCATTATAACTGTCTGCAACGCGTATAATTCGCGCAATCTGCGGAATTTCTTCACCTTTCAAACCTTCTGCGTAGCCAGAACCATCAAAATTTTCATGATGATATTTTGCCGCATCTGCAAAAACTTGCCAGTAGCGCTTTGGAACAAAATCAAGTTGCTTTTCTGCAAAATCAATATGTTTGTTCAAAGTTGCTCTTTGCTCTTCTGACAGCGAAGTCAATTTTAAAAGTTCAGAATCCACACCTAAAAAGCCAACATCGTAAACCATCGCTGCACAAAAATAAACCATTGCATCATGCTGACGGCAACCAAGTTGTGTTGCAAGCTTAAAGACAGTTTCCGAAACATTTTTCGAATTATTTTTTCGCCTTGTAGTCGCATCAATTTTTTCACCAATTTCGCGGCATTTTTGCGCAAGCTTAGCAAGTTCTTCTTTTTCTTCTTCAGTATCTTCCGGTTCCGGCAAAGCGCTTTGACTCCACGTAGAAGAGCCAGCCAATTTTAACCCTTCATCACTGTAAAGCCCCGCAATTCCGCCAATCATAAGCTGATTTGTTTGACTCTGATTTGCCGCAAGTAATTTAAACGCTTCTGCATATTGCATCTGCTGAACGTGATTTTGCTTTACGCTAAAATGAACGATTAAAAGAATAAGCCCTACAACTAAAAGAATCATTACAATGCAAATAACAACTACAATAAAAATTTTGGTCATATTCGTATTCATTGAGCGCGAAACTTCTGCCATCTGCTCGCTGTTCAGTTTGCTCTGGTCAAGCATTTTTTCGCCCAAATCTGTAATTGCAGAATTTGTGCTGTAAGTAGATTCCTTTATGCTGTTCATAAAATCTTGTTGTTGTTTTTTGTCTGCAGCTTTTTCATTTGCGACAACATCCGCTTCTATTTGACGCATAAGTTTTGTAAGTTCCGCTGTATTAACCACTTCAAATTTTTCCGTCAAATTTGTTTTTACATCTATAAACTGAGCTTCATTATATTTTCTCCGCAATTCTTTTAATTTCTGCGTATATACTGAACGCGCTATCACAAGGACATTTGCAGGAACAACACCTTCGTTCATTGTCGCAAAATTCAAAGATGCATTTATATTTTTATATGCTTCCGTAATATTTCCATCATCATACGCAGTTGTCGCGCGCTCCAAATATCGCTGGACCATCGCATCATTTGCCGACTGTGCAAAGATTCCATAAAGAGATACGAAAAATACAAAGAACGCTGCAAGTACTTTTTTATTTGATAACATTTTGTGCTCCTATCGCCAATATAAGTCCGGCTCTATTTTCTACGCCAGAATCTTTTATATATAATGTGTCTTTTAGTCCAATATTAAAATTCAACTGAACTTTTTCCATTGTCATAATTGGAATTGCAAGATTTAATGCTCCATTCATTGCAAAATTCAATCCCTCATAAGCAAGATGACCAAGCAGATAATCCGCATTCATACTAAGTTCTGCCGCTCCAATCTTTATATGACTTAACCCAAGACCAAAAACCGGACTTAAAACAGTTTTCTGCAAGGTTGAATTATTTTCATCGCCGGAATCAATTGTAATCACACTTGCAAAACCTGCTCTAAAATTAAGATTTTTCAGTTTTTTAAATCCCAATTTTGGAACAATATTAAAACTTCCTAAAATTGTACTGTCATCATTGAAAAAAGGAATAATTATTGCATCGCCACCAACATCTGCGCCAATCATAAGCTGGTCAAAATTATATTCAAATGTAAAATCACCGCTTACACCATAACGGAAACTATTGTAATCATTATCTGTATCTAAGACAAAAACTCCGTCGAACATTCCAAAGTTAAAATCCCAAAAAACAGAAGTATACTTTTCATTCTTTTCTTTCAAATATACTTTTTCGCCACTTGCCGTTTCCACAGAAACATAATCCTTTTCTATGATCTGGCGCTGCTTGGCTTTTTCCGCTTCAAATTTTGCAAGTTCTGCCTGTTTTTTCTGTTCAAGCATAAGTTTCTGTTCATTCTGTTTTTCCAGCGCAGTAGAAATTGTTGAATAAAGCTCAACTGCTTCCATATTATCAAGATTGTTGTCAATTACAACCAAAGTTGCCGCATTTGCAAAATCATAATCTTCATCAACAACAAGCCTACGGATTTTCTTCATTGTATAATTTTCAATAAGATAATAATTCTTATCTTCATTATTTTTTGAAAGAATTCCGTCAAGCTCTTTATCCGACCGGTCTATAAAAGCAATGTCAACTTCCCGATAAATTACAGTTACATAAGCATCCAAAGCAAACAACTGAACTGTTCCAGAAAAAAGAAGAATGCTTAATGCAAGCAGCAAATTTTTAATCTTTGTCATATAAACCGCCTTAGAATACACTTAAACGAATACCTTCTGCAATCTGCGGCACAAGATTTTCAATACTTACATCCGAACTGGAAACATCCGTCGGAATAAACCACAACGCAAATTCTGTATACAATGAAAGTGAACTAAAACACTTCATCTTAGGGAATTTCACATTAGGGAATTCCAGTTGAGCAAGAATTGCAGAAAGAATTTGAGCATCACCAGAACCAGACTCGTTAAAGCGGCTGAACTGCGCTCCCACCGCTATGTTTGCGCTAAGCCAGTCAAAATCTCTTCCAAAGAAGAAACTGAACGGAATGTTTGCTACATTCGCAAGAATTTTCAAACCAAGAACATTGTCTCCGCCGTAGCGCATACTTGTGTTACTGAACATATTGCGCTGAGCCTGCGTGAACTGTCCCCACTGGAACTGAACTTTTACAACGTCATCAAAGAATGTAAGTCCAACACCAATATCAAAAAGCGTTGCGCCCCAGAAGTGCCAATCAAGATACAAACCTTGAATGAACGACGGAACTTCATAGGATGCTTTATCACCTTTTCGCAAAGTCAAAGCAACTTCTTTCAATCCAACATCATCACTGGAAAGTCCGCTGAACACAAGCTCCTGATTGTAGCGGCCGCCAATACTAGGGCTGATAAGACGAATATTCGGAGCTGTATTATCAATCTGAATAATCGTTCTCTCTATTGCCGTTTCTCCATTGCGCATTGTAGCACGCACTAACATAAAATGGTAACCTTCCGCAATATCCTGATTTTCAATGCGGTACATCCATTTTTCACCTTTCGAAACTTGCGTAAACGTTTTTCCGTTATCAAAACTGATTTCTATTTTAGAAACTTTTTTCTGTTTTATTGCATTTTTCTGCTCTGCCGTAGCTTTTTTAGTAGAAGCAACAATCTTTTCGTCATCACTTAAAGAATAACCGGCATGCCCCTGAATATACGGACGATTTATTGCAAAATCACCATAAGTAAAGTTATCAATTGTAACCCACGGACCAACAGGTGAATATTCAACCGTCTGTGTTCTTGAACGAATTATAGCACCTCCTTCTACATAAGCCTGAACATAATAAGTATGCTCACCGCTGCCAATAAGTTCCGGTGTAATATTGAATCTAAAATAGTCACTTCCGGTAAGTTCAGAATTTGCAACAAATTTATCATCTATATAAAGACTTACTTTTTCAACCTTTTTATCCGCAACTGTACTTCCGTAAATATTAAAAGTACCCTGTTTATGTTCGCCGTTCAACGGATACAAAAGATTTACAGTTGCAAGCGCTTTATTTTTATTCAAGAAAATATTTCGGCTGATATGAGTTGCATTCTGAGCTTTATCCAGCGCAGTAAGCTCTATATTGTAAGAACCGTTTTCAAGACCAGAAATATCTATACCCTGCGCAATAATACGATCAAGTTTAAAATCAATTCGCTGAAGACTTCTTGGAACAGATTTTCCATCAAGATTGCGGATTGTAATGAACAAATCTGTAATATTCACATTATCAAAAGCATAACCGCTAAAGAACAAAGTTCCAGCCGTAGAAGAATAATCCAACGGATAATCAAGAATCATTTCCGGAGCTTCATTATCTATATTTATCAAACTTGAATACAAACCGGTAATTCCATATTTGTCATAAATTTTAATAAAGACAACATTAGTCCCGTTAGGAATTGCACGGGTATCAAAAGTGTACGACCAATTTGTTGTACCAATCGCATTGTTATAAGAATTTCCGTTATCCAGCGAAACAAGAACTTTTTCAATTCCGTTTTTATCGCTTGCAACTCCGGTAATAGTTACAACATCTTTATTTGATTTGTCGATTGTCGGAGTTTCAACCGCACCTTTCGGCTCTTCCGTAGAAACTCTGAATTTTCGCTCTGTTACAGGACCTCGCACACCATTAATATCAACCGCATACATACTAATTGTATGTTCATTATCCGTCATTGAGCTAAAAGGAACATCAATAGCAAAACTAGTTCCAGGTTCTTCCAGTTTTTTATACGAATCATTATCTATTTTGTAATAAATTGAACAAGCACCATCATCATCGTAAATTACACCGGAAATTGTAAAATCGCGCGTTACAACATCTTCATAAGTCGGAAGATGAATTTCCGTAACCGGCAAGTCGGACTTATTATCAATAAGGAATTTCCATGCTTCATAAGCAGAAACATTTCCTGCCGCATCAACAAATTCAAAAGACATTCCGTCATCAATCGGTTGCTGCGGTGTTCCAACATGAGTAGAAACATAAGTTCCAGAAATATCTTTTATTTCCAAACGCTTCGTTGCAGCTTTTGCAACCGGCGGCGCAATATAATATGCCTTTTCAAAACTTCCGTTGTCAAATACCTTAAAAGCAATAAGATTATCGCCATTTACAACCGCATCATCATTCGGAACAATAACTTCAACTTTAGGCGGTGTTACATCTTTTTGCGCAGCAGTTCTTGCGTACGCCGTATTTCCGGCAATATCAGAAACACGGACATCAATTTCTATAAGCCCTTCTTCCAACCCGCTGATATCAGCAGTTCCGCTAAATGTTGCACCAACAGCAGATTTTCCGGTCGCACTTAAATTCAAAGGATTCCAAGTTTCACCTTTGTTCAAAGAATATTCAGCACTCTTAATTCCGCTTGAATCAGCAGCAGTTCCCGTAATTCTAACAGAATTCTTAACCCAGGCATGAAGTTCCGGCGTTGTAATATGAACTTCCGGACATCCGCTGTCCACAATAAAATTAACATAACTGGAAACGTAAGACGCTCCGTTCACATCCTTTACGCGAACAGCAACACCATTAAAAGTTCCGTCTTTTGCAGGCGTAACCTGAATTAAATTTCCGTTTCTTTCTGCAACAATACCATCAAAAGCAGTTACAAGTTCCGCACTTACCAATTCCGGAACATTTGCATAAAAACTAAAAGAATCGCCCGGTTTTACAATATAACTGCCGGAATCCCTGTCATAGCGCGAAGCAGAATTTTCAATTGAATAAACCGCGCGGATATCATCAATCATAGCAGATTCAACAGGACGGACAATACCAACTGTTCCAACAAGATTTTTTGAAAAAGAACCAGATTTTATTGAAAGCAAAACCTTATTCAATCTTGCAGGAAGATTTTGCAGCGGAACATCTATAATCCAGCGGTCTTCTTTATCATCTGATTTTGTAACAACCGCACTTCCAGAAGTTTTTTCACTTCCGCCCGGAACCGCACTTCCAGAAATTTCGTAAGTTGCAGTTATTTCGCCAGGAAAATCAGCATAAGCCGTTAATGTTGAACTCTCACCCTTTGCAACAACCAAAGGAATTCCGCTTGCATAAACCTTATCACCTGCACGTACAAAAGCCGCTTTTATTTCGGCAGTTTTATTTGCAGTATATTTTGAATTTATAGATTTTACATCATCATAAAAAACTTCCGCATTTATTAAATTCGCACCAGGTTTAAATTCACTTCGTTTAAAAATTCCAAAAGATTTTGCAAGTTCACCTTGAAAAACAGCCGCATAGTAAACGTCTTCACCGTCTGCCCAAAGAACCATCGGAGCTTTAGGTCCGGCTTTTGATTCTGCAGGAAAAGCCGGAATATTTTGAAAACCTATTGCTTCGCTGGTCTTATTTCCGCCTACGCTTTCAGCCGTAATTTCCACAATATAAACGCCGTAATCACTTGTATTCACAGGAATTGAAAAAGAACGCGCAAGTGCAATACTTTGCACTTCGCCCGCCTTCATTGCTTCCATAGAAGTTACAACTCCATTTGACAAAACCGCTTTTGAACTAAAAATTCTATAAGACAAAGCGCCCAAACCAGAAGCACAAGTTGCAGTTCCGTTAATTGTAACATTTCCAGAAGCAGCATCTATCAGCTTAACATCCGAAGTTTCAGAAATACGCACGCGCGGAAATTCCGAATCTGCCTTAAACGTAATTTTTTGCGAATCATAAGTAAACCCCTGATCCGTTGTTACGCGAACGACAACCGGTTCAGAAGTTCCGTTCACATCGCCAGGTGTTAAAATAATCTGATTTCCGGAAAGACGCGCCGTAGCAAAAGAAGTTTTTGGAACGATTTCCACACTTCTTGCGTTTCCGCCAATAAAATATCCAGATGCAGGAAATTCTTTGTTATTGTAAATAACCCCTTCCGAATCAACAGAACTGTCATCAAAAACAACTTTCGGCTCTGCCCCGCTAATCACAGAAGTGTTCGTTATATCCAAAAGCGCCTTGTAACTGCTTGTTCTTCCTGCAATATCTGTTGCAGAAATATAAATTTTTGCAATCCCTTTAGGAAGCTCATCATTTATCGGAATTAAAATTTCCTGCGAACCATTATTTTTTTCAGTTTCAAAAGTATAGTCATTCTGTTTTATTCCGTTTCTACCCCAACGAGTTTCTGCGTGAACACTAGAAAGACCAATTCCGCTAGAAACCGTCGTCCGGAATACCAAACCAGCTTCCGGATGAACTTGCATTCCATTTACAACTTTTTGCCCACCGATTTTCGCCTCAGAAAATGACGGCGCCACGGCACGCACGCTAAAATTTGCAGTAACCACATCACTTTGAACACCGTGACGATCAGTTGCAATTACAGAAATCGTATGCCTTCCGCCAGAAACAACCGAAGAATCTTCAGCAAGAACGCCATAGAAAACGCCCTTTGTTTCTTCTTCAATCCATTCGCCATTATCAAGTTTATACTTTACAGAAGCAATTCCATCCGCATCATTTGCAATTCCGCGCACATAAACAGAATCACCGCTCTCTATCAAAGTTTCCGCCGTAGGAAAAGCAATTTTTACTTCCGGCTTATCAAGCGCTTCATTAATCAAAATATTCTCAGAAACGCTAATAACGTTTCCGGCAACATCCGTTGCAGTAATCGTAAATTTTCTTGATTTTTCACCAGTTCCAGCCAAATCAAATTCTTTTGCCCAGAACGGATTTCCAGGAATAACCTCAAAATCACCGGATTCTTTTCCAAAAGTCCAATGAAGGTTTGTAATTCCCATTTTATCTTTTGCATAACCGGCAATAACAGCTTTTCCAAAAACCTGCTCTTTTTCTGCCGGAGAAACAATTTTTACATCAGGACTTGTATTGTCAATAAAATACAAGAAAGAATAAACACCTTCCGAACCAGCATTGTCAACAGCCTTAAACCAAATTACAGCCGGACCATCTTCAAATTTTTTAGTATCAATTGAAATTTCAAAAGTAATTCCAGTTTTCTTTCTGGAAAGTTTTATTTCTTTAAAAGATTCACCATGATCAGTTGAATAAGAAAGAGATTTTATTCCATTTCCATCCGCTACAGTTCCATGGAATTTCACCTTTTCAGAAACAAGCGTTCCCATAGTTTTATTATCAACTTGCGTTATCGGCTGACGTCTGTCCAAATTCCAAGTAAGAGTTGTGGATTTTCCAACAAGACCATTGATATCGCAACCAACAACTTTTATTGTGTGCAAACCTTCTTCAAGTTCGGTTGTATCAAGATAGTAAGACCAAAATTCCTTGCCTCTAGCGCGCACAGGATGCTCTTCATCACCGTCAAAAACAAGTTCAACATATTCAACGCCATCATCATCAACACAAGTTCCAACAATATTCAAATTGCCAACAACGCGCATATCAACATGCGGATTTGTAATACCACAAACAGGTAAATCAGAATTCGGATCCACATAAAGATTGAACGGACCTTCCAAAGTTACATTTCCGCCAAAATCCGTTGCTTTTACCATAATATTATATTTGCCAGCCTTTCGCTTAGACAAATCAAACGAATCCTGCCAGCTTTCAAGATTTTCAGAATTATGAGTTTCAATATCACGAGCAAAAACAGGCAAAACAGCCATACAAATCAAAGTAAAAAGCGAAATAAAAAATCTTTTTTTCATACCTAAAATTCCCCGGTCAACATTTTTCTTATATTATATTTTAGAACATAAACTCTCAATTGACAAATTCTACTATTAGTTTATCGGCCAAGCCACATAAATTCTTGAATTAAGCGCAAATGCCGAACGTAACGGGCTTTGCAGGGTTCCGCCTTCCGGCTCCATTGCTTCACTACGTTCGCAACGCGCCTGCGGCGCGCCCTTTCAATCCCGCGCATAGTAATTCATAAAAAATATAATTATTGCAAATATATTATGGCGTTCTTTTTTTAGAGCCTTTGCTCCCGCGCGGGGCTACAAGTAGTCCCGCGCAAAATAATTCAAAAAAATTATAATATTGCAAATAAACTACGGCGTTCTTTGTTTTTGTGCTAAAATAAAACAAATATGAAAACATTAAACGAAAAAATAGCAGAACTGCAAACAATTTACGACAATTCTCAAAACATTGTATTTTTTGGAGGAGCCGGCGTTTCTACAGAAAGCGGAATACCAGATTTTCGCAGTCAAGACGGACTTTATAGCCAGGAATGGAAATATCCTCCGGAAACAATCATCAGTAGAAGTTTTTTTAACGCAAACCCCACCGAATTTTACCGTTTTTACCGAAAAAAACTCATTGTAAAAAATGTTCAGCCAAACATTGCGCATATCCAGCTTGCAAAAATGGAGCAATGCGGCAAACTAAAAGCAATAATAACTCAAAACATAGATGGACTACATCAAAAAGCCGGAAGCAAAAATGTATTTGAATTGCACGGAAGCACTCTTCGCAATTTTTGCATGAATTGCGGCGCTTTTTACAGCGTAGAATTTATAGAACAAAGCGAAAACTCTCCAGACAAACTTCCTCATTGCAAAAAATGCGGTGGCCTTGTAAAACCAGATGTAGTCCTTTACGAAGAAGGCCTTGACCAAAACATCATAAACGGCGCAATAAATTCAATACAAAACGCAGATACTTTGATTATAGGCGGAACCTCTCTTGTCGTTTATCCAGCCGCAAGCCTTATTGATTATTTCAGCGGAAAAAATATTGTTTTAATAAACAAATCTCAAACTTCCAGCGACTACAAAGCAAATCTTGTAATCAACGAAAGTATAGGAAAAGTTCTTGGAGCAATAAAACTTTAAAAAACATTTTTCATAAAAATTCAGTGCAAAAATTTCAGTTTTCTTCAGTTTTTTGTATTAAATAATATAGAGGAAAACAATGCAAAAAGAAATCCGAAATTACAAGGACACTGTTTTTGTCGATCTGTTCGGAAAATGTGCGCAGGCAAAGGAAAACTTTCTTTCGCTTTACAATGCAATCCACAACACGAACCTGCGCCTTTCCGAAACAGAAATCAAGCCCGTCATGCTAGAACGGACTGTTTACGTCGGACGCTACAACGATGTTTCCATGCTGCTTAACGGCAGAATCATCGTTCTGGTTGAACAG
>CAYXDA010000014.1:18088-23234 GCA_964463615.1 uncultured Treponema sp. | reverse complement strand
CCATCATACAAAATATAAATTTCATCGCAAAGAGCTTCAACTTCCTGCATTAAATGCGTGGAAATCATAACTGTTTTTGTTCTTGCGATTTTTTTTATCAATTTTCGCATTTGAATAATTTGTGCAGGATCAAGTCCGTTCATCGGTTCGTCCAGCACAATATTTTCCGGATTGTTTATCAGCGCCTGAAAGAACCCCAGCCGCTGTTTATAACCTTTTGAAAGCGATGCTATTTTTTTTTGCATAACGCCGGAAAGTCCGCAAAAATCAACTGTTTGTTCGTAAAACTCTTTTGAAGCCGAAAACTGTCTTTTTAGGAGCAAAGAATATTCTTCAACAGAAAGCCTGTTCGGAAAAACAATTTGTTCAGGAATATAACCGGTTAAATTCTTGGATTTTTCAATATTTTTTTCAATGTTGAATTTTATTCCGTTTCTGTCTTCCATGAAAATTGTTCCGGCTGTTGCAAAATGATTTCCCGTAACTGCCTTTATAATGGTTGTTTTTCCGGCACCGTTCAATCCTAAAAGTCCCGTTATTTGTCCGTTTTCTGCTTTCAGATTGATATTTTTTACAGCGAAAACATTTTTTTCGTAATTTTTAGAAAAATTTTCAAGTTCAATCATATATTCCAATTCATTTTAATCTTCATAAGGAATTTCAAAATGCATTCTGTCGTGCGTCAATTCAGCATCCGGATAAATCTCTTTCGCTTCCTCAAGAAGTTTTGACAACTCTTTGTCTGTGTAGCGCGGGCTGTAATGAATCATAGCCATGCGTTTTGAACCGGAATTCTTTGCGATAGTCGCAGCCTGCTTTGCTGTCATATGTTTTTTTTCTTTTGCCTGATCAATAAGCTCTTCTTCAAACATGCCCTCGCAAATCAGCAAATCAGAGTTCTTTACTTCTTTTGCAATAGATTCTTTGTATAAAGTATCTGTTACAAAACTGAATTTTCTGCCCTTCCGAGCTTTTCCCATTACATCGTCCGGATGAACGGTCTTTCCGTCAGGAGTTACAACATCTTCGCCTTTCTGAAGTTTTCCCCACTGCGGTCCGACAGGAATTCCCAACTCGCTTGCTTTTTCCGGATTGAAAATTCCCGGACGGTTTTCTTCTTCCAATGTGTAGCCAACACAAGTTTTTGTGTGATCAAGAGGAAAACATCTTATTTGAAAGCCCTCGCCTTTATGAACAACACATGGCGCAGCAATTTCTTTTACAATAATCGGGTAGTTTATATACATATCCAAAACTTTGCGGCTTGTTTCTATGTATTCTGCAATTTTTGGCGGACCGTAAATGTAAAGAGGTTCTTTTCTGTCTACTTGCGCAGAAAGCATAAGAATTCCCGGAAGTCCTGTAACATGATCTGCATGAGTGTGAGACACAAAAATCGCATTTATTTTTTTCCATTTTAAATTCAATCTTCTAAGAGAAACTTGAGTTCCTTCCCCGCCGTCAAAAAGAAAAAGGTCACCGTCACGGCGCAATAAAACTGATGTAAGATGTCTGTACGGTAAAGGCATCATTCCTCCGCAACCTAAAACAAAAGCTTCCATATTCATTTTTTAGCGACCTCTGATTTTCTTTAGAATTTTTTTATGCCAGAAAGCTCTGATTTTCTCTGCCGAAGAATAGGGTTTATACCATAAACTTGTCGGAACATCAAAAGTTCCGGGCCTATGAATATTTTTGCCCCCAAAACCAGTTTTAAAAAGATAAAGTCCATGCATAGGATGATTCGGATTATCAGTAGGCGGCATTCCGTACATATCGTAATATTTGCTTCCGTATGCTTTCGCATCTTTCATTGCCGTCCATTGAAGAAGAAAATTCGGCATCAAATTGCGCTTTACATTGCTGGAGCAGCCATAAAGATAAACGCTTTCAGTTTTACTGAACAAAGTTATAATCGCACCCAAATAATCCGATTCATGTTTTGCAATATAAAGACTTATAAGAGGAACATCTTTGCCGGATTTTATTTCTTCCGCTGATTTTTTCAGTAAAGTTTCATAATATTTTTTGGAATGAATCGCAATTCCGTCACGGTCGGCAGTAATTTTATACAAATCGTAAAAAATATCAAGATATTTTAAAAGCTCTTTATTTTCTCCGGTAATTTTTATTATTTCAACACCTTTTCTTGCGCTAAGATTAACGTTGTAGCGCCATTTTGTTTTCATTGAGGAAAGAATTTTTTCTTCTTCCGGCAAAAGGTTTATCAATGTTGAATCCGGCGGCTGAATATCAACTTTATTTTTTTTAATTTTCAGCCTGTCTGCAAACGAAACAACTTTTACGCCCAAATCAAATTCATCACGTTCTTCCGGGGTTTCAAATTCAACCGCAGGATCAAATTTTATGCATATAGTGTTTTTCGGCAAAACAGAACGCAAGGCTTTTGCAATGTCAAAAAGCATATTTGAAAATTCGATTGTCTGCTCTTCCGCCGGAATATCATCAAAGCAAAGCGAAGGAAAAAGCGGAATATATGCAAGTGTAAAACGCAACAAACCTTTTCCGAATTCCCTTGTAAGAACGGAAACTTCCACGCTTTTTTTTAATGAATCGGACTTCATTTTATTCTGCGGGATTATGGACAGAAAATAGCGGGCGTTCTTCCAGCCTTGTTCAGACTTGAATTCGCCCCAAAACGGAGTTTGTAAAAAACTTCCGCTGTTTGTATACTTCGTATTTTCAATTTTTTTTACTTCTACAGAAAACACTTTTAATTTACTCCGCCATTTTCTGTAAATTCAGTCGTGATGATTTTTCCGCCGGCAACAAGTTTTTTACCTGCTATTTCAACATTCTTGTTTACAACGTTTATTGAAATTTTAAAAAAGTCATCTGCTGTTATTTCTGCCGGTTTTTCCGCATTTACATCGTCGCCCTCAAGAATTACTTTTGTTCCTGGCACAGCCCATTCTGCAGAAAGCGGTTCAACACAGTCTTTTCCTTCTGAATTTTTATAATCTGCCGCCAAAAGCATTCCTCGGCTTTCAATTCCGCGCATTTTTCTTGGTGCAAGATTATCGGCAATAATAACGTGTTTTCCTAAAAGTTCAGATTCTTTCAGATAAGGAACAAGACCGGATTGAATAACTCTGTCATTTCCGCTTCCGTCATCAAGATGTTCAATGTAAAGTTTATCTGAATCAGGATTGCGCTCCACAGAAACAATTTTTGCAACTTTCAACTGAATATTTTTTGAAAAGAATTCAGCCTGTTTTTCCAAAGGTAAAATCACCGGCGCTGCTTTTTTTTCATTCTTTTTCTGCTTTTTTTCAGTTTTTTTGCTTTCCTTACGTTCGCTCTGGTTTCCTGCAAATTTTTCACGGAATGCAAGCATTGTTTTCTGATCCATAGGAGTAAAGTAAACAGATGTTTCCCCTATTTCGGAAAGCCCATCAGTTTTTCCAAGATCAGACCAGTCAAGCCCATTTTTTGTTTCTTTTCCCAACTGCGATTCTTTTATGGATTTTCCAAAATAACTCATAATTTTTTGGGTATATTGAGGCATGTAAGGATTCATCATAATCATCAAATCTTTTATTACATAACAAAGGTTGAATAAAAGACTTTCTGCTTTTTCCGGTTCTGTTGTGCGCGTTTTCCACGGTTCTGTCGCCTGGAATTTTTTGTTGCACAAATCGGCAATTTCAAACATTGTATGGAACGCATCCTTTAAATTTGCCCATTCCAAATCTTCAGTGGCCTTTGCTTCAAGCCTTTTCACCTCTTTCCACAGTTCTTCATCAACCGGAGCGGAAGGAATTTTAGAATTGTAATATTTATTCACAAAAAGCAGAGTTCTGTTCACTAAATTTCCAAGATTTCCAATAAGTTCGCTGTTCATTTTTTCCTGAAAATCTTTCCACGTGAACTGGAAATCCTGCTTTTCAGGTCTGTTGTAAAAAATATAAAAACGCCAGGCATCAGCCGGAATTCCTGATTCTGCGGCATCAGTTCCAAAAACTCCGATTCCGCGCGATTTACTGAATTTTCCGTCCTCATAATTCAAATATTCAGTTGAACTCATATGGTAAAGTTTTGTCCAGTCATGACCGGAACCAAGTAAAGTACAAGGGAAAATTACTGTATGGAAAGGAATATTATCCTTTCCGATAAACTGGAACAAATCAACTTTTTCCTTATTTTTGCCTTCTTCGCTTTCAGCCGGAAGCCACCAAGATTTCCAGTCAAAAGATTTTTTGCCTTCCCTTACAAGTTCGTTTGCAAGCTGCTTTGTAATAGACATATATCCAATCGGTGCATTGAACCAAACGTAAAAGACCTTGTTTTCGTAGCCTTTTTTAGGAACCGGAATTCCCCACTTTAAATCGCGGGTAATAGCTCGTTCGTTAAGTCCGTCGCGAATCCAGGCTTTTGTAATATTCACAGCGTTGTCTGCCCAACGACCTTCCACAGATGTTTTTTTCATCCATTCGTCAAGTTTTCCGCTGATTTTCGGCAGATTTATATAAAGATGTTTTGTTTCGCGGACTTCCGGAGTGTTTCCGCAAGTTGAACAACGCGGATTTACAAGTTCCGTAGGATCAAGCAAAGAACCGCATCTGTCGCACTGATCTCCGCGTGCGTCTTCATAGCCGCATTTAGGACAAGTTCCGTGAACAAAACGGTCAGCCAGGAACATATTGCAGTGGCTGCAAAAAAGCTGATTATTCGTATGTTCTGTAATAAGTCCGTTTTTGTCCAAATCATTGAAAAGTTCCTGTGTGATTTCAGTACATTCTTCGTTTGAAGTACGGCCGAATTTATCAAAATTAATATGAAACCAGTCATAAATTTTTATATGTTCTTTGTAATAATAATCACAAAGTTCGCGTGGAGTCTTTTTTTCTTCCAAAGCTTTTGTTTCTGTTGCAGTTCCGTATTCATCAGTTCCGCAAATATAAAGCGTGTCGTATCCGCGGTTACGACAAAAACGGGCAAAAACATCACCCGAAAGCATCTGGATAAGATTTCCCAAATGAGGAATATTATTAACATAAGGTAAAGCGGAAGTAATTAATCGTCGATTCATAATAGATTATTATAAGATTTTTTACACATTCAAGTCAATTTAGTTTAAAAAATGAATAGTTCATAAATTTTCAAGAAGGGCGCCTGCCCTACG
>CAYXDA010000014.1:0-17988 GCA_964463615.1 uncultured Treponema sp. | reverse complement strand
TTTAGTTTAAAAAATGAATAGTTCATAAATTTTCAAGAAGGGCGCCTGCCCTACGGCTCAACCACTGCGTCGCCCAACAATGCGCAAACAAGTTTGCGCACCGCTTTGCTCCTTAGTGTTTTCGCCTACCCCTCTGTGCACGGCGCACCGCTTCGCTGCGCCGCTATTTTTTCGCTTTCTTGTGGCTGAAAATGCTGAAATTTATAGTTTTTTCCATCTCCATTCCAGGAGCAAGATTTATATCCCAAAACATAGTGTTCGCAAAAGTCATTCCGGCAGGTACAAGTTCTCCCGTTATAAATTCAGGACGGTTAAAAACAATCGGATTGAATGACATGCCACAGGATTCATTCGGCTCAAAAACAAATGTGATGTTATTGTCCGTGTCTGTAACCCAAATTCCTTCAACATCACTAAGTTTTCCGGAATCATTCAGTTCGTAGGAAGAAGTCCTCGTGTCAATTTCCTGCTTTTTTCCGCTGGA
This sequence comes from uncultured Treponema sp., assembly GCA_964463615.1. GTDB lineage: Bacteria > Spirochaetota > Spirochaetia > Treponematales > Treponemataceae > Treponema_D. Next base: position 17,504 of record CAYXDA010000014.1, on the reverse strand, counting down.
AACAATATCAAGGCTGAAAGCATTAAAATCTTTAGCATTAAAGTTTGTCTGCGCAAAACTTGATTCAACTGCAAATTTTGCGTTAAGAATTTCATTGCTTTCATTTTTTAAAATATACTGCACCATCATTCCGCTGGACTGACATACATATTTTTTTCTTAAAGAAATTTTCTGCCTTTTTTGGAACATTGCATCAGCAAAAAGTTGAACTTCTTTGTGCTGCGCATTAAAACCCAGCTCTGAATAAATATATTTTGAAAAAATTCCGCTTCCGGCCGGCCTATTCTGAAGATACAGTTCAAATTCCGCTTCCGTAAAAATATGATCAATAAAAAGACCTCGGTCATAGCCGTCTTCAATGCCTTCAAATTCTTTTACACGGGTAAAATTATCCGCAAAATTTCCGGAATTCTGAAAAACATCAAGCTCACGTATTGTTCCGCCGTTCAATCCTATAACAGCAAAGTAATTGTTCATCCGGAAAACGTATTCATTAAAACCGTCTGCGGTGTAATCAAAAGAAGAAACGGATTCTTCAAAATCACCGCACTGTCTTATTATTTTTTCAGATTCCGTAAGTTTTTTGTATGCCTGCTGTCTGTAAGTTGAAGAAACAAACGCGCCTTTTGATGTGCAGATAAAGCCGTCTCCGTTCTGAGCTTCCCAAAGTTTTTCCCGCGCAGATTTTTTTCTTAACTTGTCTCCATGGCTCTGATTTACAAGCATACTTACATAAAGCATTCTGTCGTAAAGAGCGCGGCTTTGCGGATAAATCTGAAAAAAATCATAAATAGTTACAGGATAGCGCTTGTCCGTTTTTACTGATTTATATGGTTCAATTCCCCATTGAGCAACTTCCTTTGTCATTCCGGATGCAATGTATACAGGAATTTTTATTTTTGATTCTTTCAAAAATGTTTGCGGAGTTGAAAAATCAACAAGACCATCAGTCTGTTTTGCTTCTTCTGACAGTTTTTCAAAGAATCCGCTCTTTAAAAGCTGGGAAAATTCTTCATGCGAAAACTGAACGTTTACCGCTTTTTGAACATCTTTTATAAGCGTATTTGAAGTTTTGGAAACTTTTCGAATTTTCTTTATAATTTCGTTCAGATATTCTTTTGGCGAATCTGATAAATTTGGCTTGAATTCCTGACTTACCGGTAATACAGAAAGCGTTTTTCCCTTGTCAGACATAATCAGCGGAATATATTTCTGCTTTTCCTGCGAAATCAGAGAATCGTCAAGCAAAACGTATTCCATTCCACAGTTGTGAAAACAAGAAACCAACGAATAATCCCATATACTTGCACAAATATTTATTCCTCGGGGACGCTTTCCGGAAATCGAACGGAGTGCGGAAGTCAGAAGTTCAATCTGCCCCGTCCTGTCCATCGGAAAAAGCAATGGAAACGCAGGATCATAATAACCGCCGCCAAGAAGTTCAATTTGTTTTCTTTGCACAAGTTCCCGCAAAAGTTCTATAAATTCGGGATATTTCTTTTTCAGGAATTCAAGCTGAACGCCATTAAAAGCGAAAGACATAAAAAAATCAGGATGAGAATATAAAAATTTTGCTGCCGGCTTGTAAACAGAAATATAATCCTTTTCAAAAATTTCTTTCTGATTAGGATCAAGCCTGGAGGATTTTAAACTGTAGCAAATATGAACAAGACTCATCTTTTTTCTTTACAAAGATTTTTTTAGTATTTTATAGCATAACTTCCATATTTTAAACCCTTTTTTTTCCGGATAAGCAATTCTTTCTGTTTTTTTTATGGAATCGCAGGAAGTTAATGGCTGGGTATTATTGCTGCACAAAACAACTTCTTTTTGTGAAACAGGAACCAGCGTTATTATGTTCTTTGGACACGCAGAAACACATTTTCCGCAGCCGTTGCAAAGTTCGTTTATAAGCGCAGTTCCGTTTTCTATGGAAATCGCTTCCTGTTCGCAAACTCTTATGCAGTCACCCAGTCCCATGCAGGAAAACTTGCAGTCATTCAGCGAACCGTAAACAAGGCTGACCACAGCGCAGGACTGCCCTTTTCTTGCAATTATATCAGGTTCTTTCTTAAACTTTTTGTTGCAGTTGCAAAGAACCAGCGCTTTTTTTTCATACGGAGTAATTTTTGAAACTTCCTTAAGTTTTTCAAAATTATGTTCCTTTTCCGAAAAAAGCATCTGTGCATTTATGTTTGTCTGCTTTTTAAGCGCAGGTATAAACACAATTGCAAGAAATATCAGCAGTAGAGAAATAATTATTAAAATTGTAACAAAAATAACAGTTCTTATAATCACGGTAAAACCTTCTGGTTCAGCCAGGAAACATTTCCGACTGCTAAAATAGTAACAATTATGGCGATAGACACTAAAACCAGACTGCGTTTATTGCCATGAATTTGGGAATTTCCTACTATGCTTATTCTTTTTTTGATTGAATACAAAACTGGAATCAATATTAAAAAAGATACAAAACTGCAGCAGCAGATAAGCACTACATCTAATATATTCAGGCTTTCATTTAAAGCAAGCAAAATTATTAAAAAAGTAAGGCAAAAATCAGAAGAAACCTTTCCGGTCGTAATTCTTATAACTGTTTCCAACAATACAGAGATTGCGATAAAAATAAGAAGCGAAACCATAGGATAAAGCTCTTCAAGTTTTAAAGGAATCAGAAAATATTTTATTACAAGCCACGAAAGAACCGCCGAAGTTATTATATTTACAAGAATTTTTATTACAGGAATCGCAAGTTCATGAATTGAATCACATATTATCGTTGCGGAATTCAGTCCTACTCCATAAAGGATTACCGCCGATGAAAAGAAAATGTAATAAAAAGCAGTGGATAACATCATTAACCTCTCTAAAATCTTATAAAACTAGTTCTCTCGTGAACGGTTTTCCGCAATCTTAATAATATTAACTTTTCTTTCCAAAAAAAGAAATGCAGATAGAAAAAGAGCATTCAAAACCAGAGAACCTGGAATTGTCGCAAGAAATGTTGCGCTTGAAATTCTTTCCTCAGAAAACAGAACAAGTTCAAACTGGTGTCCTATTGCCGGTAAAGTTATAGTTCCGAATCCTATAACATCCCTTATTAAAGATATAACAAAAATATATGTTGCAAAAAGAAGCGCTGCCGGCATATTTTTTGAAAGAGATTCTTTTAAAGTCATGTTTTTTTCTTCCAGCAGAAAAACTGTCGTAAACGTGGAAATTGACGGCAGAAAAAGAACAAAACTCAGCTGGAGTGCCGTTTCCGGCATAAATACAGCAATAAGATGTTTGCATAAAATTGTTATAAAAACAACAAAACACAGCATAGCCGGCTGTTCCATTCTTTCAATATTCATTTTTTTCAGAAGACTTTTGAACAATAGTCCAAAGAACATCAGCATCAATAGTTCTGCAGCAATTATTATTCCGCAAACCAGACGTCCTGGCGCAACAACAACAATCGCGCATGTTGCGGCCATATAAATAGAAATCGCATTTCGTGTCATTTTTTATACCTTTTTTTCTTCTGCTTTCTGAATTATTAGAGGAATTCGTTCCATCCAGTAATTTATGCTTGAATCAGCGTAGTTCTCTTCAAGAAGTTTTTTTATTCTGCCTTGAACCGCCGAATACCCCACGAACTCTGCGCCCTTTGTCTTATTGTAAATATAAACAGCAGGCATATGTCCATACAAAGTTGTTATGCGAAGAATTATAACATAATATTTTTCAGCGTTATCCTTGTTTCTTAGTTCGTAAAGATTGGCACTTGTGGAAAACGTGGAATTCAAAGGAATTCTATTGCCGATAGACCAAGTGTCCGGATATTTTTGCGTCAAAAGAGTTTGAATACTTTGCTTAAGTCCTTCGTTCCAACTTTTTTCCGAAAGTTTTATTACTCCGAAAAGTGAAAGAAAAAAGAAAACTAAAATTCCTGCAAAACAACCGAAAATTCTCCAAAATTTTTTCTGATTTTCTTTGTTCATATATAATCTCCGCTAAAGTTCCGCATTTTCCGCCGCTTCAAGTTTTCTGTAGTTTTCAAGTTTTTTTCTGAGCAGAATTCTGTTCTGGTGATTTTCCCACTGTTGAATGACGATAGATTCAATATTTGTTAAAAGAACTGCAAAAACCATTCCGCAAGGAGAGGTTCCCGGACCGGCAATAAGAAATGCGTTTATACCGGCGAGAATTCCGTAAATTATTTTGCCTTGTCTGGAAACCGGTGTGGTTCCGTACCATCCGAACACGAATGTTGCAAAAAACAAAGTGCCTCCGGTAAGCAGCGCAAGGATAACATCTCCCTGAAAAGCCACAGAATTGCAGAAAACAGGAGAAACAAATCTTACAAGAAGAAGATAAACCGCAATAAAAATAGCTGGAACAATTCCTCGGCTCTGGCTGCTTCCGAAAATTATAACAGAAGAAAGTAAAGTAATAAAATTAAATCTGAAAGCAGGAATTATTGAATGATTGTCCCAAAAAAGAGAAACATAGCCGTTCGGAATTGAAACTTTAAAAATACTGAAAATTGAATTGTTTATTGCATCCGTAATTTCGGAATCAAACGGATATTGTGTAAATACGCCGTTTTCTATTAAAAGTTGAGAGGGATTTCTTGCTGAAAGAATATCCAAATTTACTTTATAGCCGGGAAAAAGTCTTGCGCCCACTATCCACAAAACTACAACTGTAAAAACAGCAGGATTTACCCAGGCATAGGAAAATCCGCCGAAAAAATGTTTTACAATAAGCATTACAAAAAGTGTCGTGCAAAAAACAGTAAGCGGAGAATATGTTTGAGGAATGAGCATTCCTGTTATCATTCCCTGCAGAATATTTATTACCAGAGAGTAATCATCATTCAATTTGTTTGTAAAAATTTTTCTGCTTATAAAATCCGCACCGACAGAAGCGATTACGGCTGCTGCCATAATTATAAGAGACTGATAACTTTTTGAAATGAAAAGAAGCAGAATCTGAATTGAAAGAAGCACAATCATTTTTGTTGCCTCAAATGAAACAGAATCCGCTATGTATGTGAATGGTCTTATAAAAGCTTTTCTTGCGCTGCAAAAATCCTGTTTTTTTCTATTGTTTTTCATATTCATTTCCTTGCTCTTTTGATATTTCTTCTTTTTGCGTTCTTTTCAGCGCAAATTCGTGAATACGCTGGCTTAGCGGCAGGCGCGAAGGACAAACCGCATTGCAAAGTCCGCAGTTAAAACAAAGCATTGCAGAAGCCTTATAATCCGCTGCTGCTGGCATTCCGCCTGCAATATGTCTGTAAATTATATCAGGAGAAAGACGGTTTGGACATACAGAACGGCAGTTTCCGCACCTTATGCAGACAGTTTGTCTTTGGTCAGGGCATTGCGTTTTTGGTATAAAAGAAACGGATTTTACGTATTTTGTAACAGGAACATCAAGGCTTGCTGCTGCGTAACCAGTTATCATTCCGTTTACAATTATCGCTCCGGGATTTCTTAAAAATCCGCCGCATTGTTCTGCAAGTTCTTTAAAAGTTGTTCCTACAGGAACATTCAGAATTCCGCTGGCAGGAATACAATCTCCGCTCACATGAACAAGCCTTGAAAGCACAGGAGCATCGCGCCTAAGACAGTCATACATTTCAAGAATTGTTGTAGAGTCTACAAAAAGATCATATTTGTTTATTTTTGAAAACGGAGCTTGTTTTGTCCGTTTTTTTATTTCTTTGCAAATGCTTTTCTTGTATGTCGCAGAATATGCGCGGACATTGAATTTCAAGAAAAAAGCAGGAATATCAAACGGGTTAAAAATATCAGGTTTTTCAAAATTATTATCAGTAACTACAACAATTCCGTCTGCATCCAGCGCTTTTATAAGAATTCTTATTCCTTCGTTTATTTTGTCCTGATAAAGATTTGAAAGAATTCCGTCAATCATCCGGTAAGGATCATCATCGAAAAGGCGGACAATAAGAATTCTGTTTTTATGTCTGCTTACATCAGCTACATCTTCTGCAAGATAAGTCGGACTTTCTGTAACGAAAGTATTCAAGACGCCTTTTTCCGCTATATCTCTTATAATAGCATTCGGAGAAAGTTTTTTTACATCAATATTCTTCTGCTTTTTGCCAAGATACTTAAAACTTCCCTTGAGTTTTATTTTTGCGCTCTCCACAGTTTTTCCGCTTGGAGTTTTGCAAAGAACAATGTCTTCCAAAATTCCAGGAACAGATGAATAAACATTGTGCGAAAATTCATCTGATGCATTTTTTCTGCTGGAAAGCAACTGTCCTTCCTCTACAGGTTGACCAATTTCAACAAGACATTTTCCGTCTTTTTCAGAATCCTGATCAAGCGGAATAAAAACAGTTTTAGGAATAAAACCGTTTACAGTCTGTTTATACGAGTTCTTTTTTACGCTGTGAACTTTTGGAAATATCATTTATGTCGTCCTATCCTCTTTTCATTCAAATAAAAAAACAACGGAATAAAGAAAGCCGCCGCAAGCAAAACAATCATCAGAAGAGAAATATTTTGCGTGCCTGACTGGGCGTAGCCAAATTTTGCTTTTTTTCCTTGGCTTAAAAGAATTTTTTCAAGCGCAGGATAATCAAGCAATTCAATTTCGCTCAGCGCATTATTCCGGAAGTCATTATTATACGAAATATAATTCAAAGATTCACTAATAAGACCGTTTTTTTCTGAATAATTTTTAAAAAGAACGTTTTCCTCGTTTCTGTTTTTTGAATTTACAGAAACATACGGAAACGTAACTGCCTCCCACTTCCATGATATAAAGTCGCTGATATCAGGTAATGTTGAAGTTGCGGAATATACAGAAGGCAGCTGAAGTTTTTTTGAATTTTTGGAAACAGATGAAAAATTAACAGAAAAAAGCGCAGAAATAAAAATAAAAAAAACAGCACAAGAACAAATCACAAGTGATTTTATGTTTTTTTTGTTCAATATGCTGATAGATTTTGCGCTTATAATATTTACAGGTTTAAAAGAATAGCGTTTTTCAAAAAAAGCACAAACCTGATTGTGAACAACAAATACGGAAACTTCCGCCGCGCAAAACAAAATAAAAATCAAACCTGCCCGAAAGCTTGTAAAAAAAACTATCAATGCAGAAGTCGAAAAAAAACTTACAATCATTACGTTTTGTGCAAGTTTGAGAACCGCACCTTCTCTGCCTTCAAATTTTATGCAAAGAAAAACTCCAAGCTCAAAAAGACATAAAGCTGCGCAAACTGAATTGAACGGTATCATAAAAGAAAAGAAAACCGGAAGCATAAACAGTAAGGCGGAAAGAATATGGTTTTCCGAAAAATACATAAGGAAAACAGAAAAAAGAACAATAATCAGTACAGAAATTACAGGAAAACCTGCCGATGCGTTAAGCCCTGCAAAAAATCCGTTCTCATCAAAAAATTCCACAGTTTTTTCCGCACTTTTGTAAAAATCATTCGGAATATAAAATATATTGCAGGATTTTGCCTTGTCAAAAAAGAAAGCATTACGCTCTTCCAAATACTTGGATTTTTCAATTCCAGATTTTGCAAGCGCAACTTCCGGACTTTGTTCCGGCAGATTAAGCGGAACTTTCTGATTTTCAAGAAAAACAATATCTTTTGCTCCGTTTTCAAAAAGCAAACCTTCTACATTCTTCTGAGGTACAGATGTTTCAACGAACATAACCGAATAACCGTTAAAAAGCTTGGAAACAGGAAGAATTCTGAATACGTTCAAAAGAGCAACTGTGAGAATTATTATAAATAGCGGTAGGAAAAACTTTTTTAGCAACGACATATTTTATTAAAGAAATGAATAAGCAAGCCCTATAAAAATTCCAAGAATACAGCCGATTGTTACTTCCATTGGAGTATGCCCGTTAACTTCCTTGATGGACTTGTATTCTAAAAGTTTGCTTTCATTCAGTTTTTTTCCTATTTCGTTTATCTTTTTTGCTTGAATTCCGCTGGAACGTCTTACACCTACAGCATCTCTTATTGTTACCATAAAAAATGCGAAGGCAAGAATAAAAATATCGGAACCGAAACCGTTTCTTATACCTATTGTTGTGCTGAGCGCCGCAACTAAAGCCGTGTGACTGGAAGGAAGACCTCCCGTTTTCCAGATAAGACTTTCCAGCAGTTCGTAAATACTGTGAATTCGTCCGTAAAGAACAGAAATTACTGTTTTTATAAATTGAGCACAGAACCAGCTTGAGATGCACGCAAGCAACGCGGGATTTGTTATCAATTGATTTATCTGTTCACTCAAATTTTTCAGCATAGCATTCATTTTATCATCATAGTTGCTTTTTTACTAGTGTCAATTTATTCATAATCAGACATAAATTTCACTTTTTACGGACAAAAAACAAACGGAGAGGAACGCTTTATTACGGATTAATTCCAAATTCATTTTCAGCTTTTTTATTGATTTTTTAATTCCGGCATATTAAATTTATTCAATAATGGATTTTTTAGAATTTACAGCCGGAAATGATGATAATGACCGACGTCTTGATAAAATTTTAAGGAAAATTGCAGGTCAAAAAAATCTTTCAGGAATTTATAAGGCTATCCGAAAGGGTCTTGTAAGACTGAACGGAAAAAAAACTGACTTTTCGGAAAAAGTTTTTACAGGCGACAAAATAAAAATCGCTTCTTTTTTGCTGGAAAATGAAACTTCCATAAAAAAAAGCGAAAAATCACCGGAAAAATCAAATACGGATAAAAAAGAATATAAACCGGATTTTCAGATAATTTTTGAAAATAAAGACATTCTGGTTGTGAACAAACCTTATGACATAACAGTTCAAGGTTCTGATGACTCTTTGAACAAAAAAGTTTTGGAATATTACAAAGCTTCAAGAAAATCTTCCGGCTCATTGGCTTTTTCTCCAGGTCCTTTGCACAGACTTGACCGAAAAACCACAGGACTCCTTGTTTTTTCAATGAGCCTTGATGGAGCGCGCTGGTTTTCCAAAAACATTTCGGAACATACAATCACCAAAATATATCTGGCTGTTGTGCAGGGAAATCTTTTAAAGACAGAACGATGGAATGACTTTATAAAAAAAGATTCTTCTGAAAAAAACAAAGGCTTTAAAACTGTTGAAATTTCAAAAGAAAAAGCGGAAGATTTTGCGGAAGCAAAGGAAGCGGTTACAGAAGCAAAACCGCTGAAATATTTTAAGATTTCCGGAATCGAATGTACTCTTGTTCAATTTCACATTTTTACAGGCCGGACACATCAGATAAGGGCGCAGTCTGCATTTCACGGCTTTCCGCTTTTTGGCGACACTGCATACGGAGGAAAAAAAACAAACGCTGAACAGGATTTTTTTCTGCATGCAAGCGAACTTGTTTTTCCAGAAGAAAGACTTTCCGGGATTCCGGAAAAACTTGAAGCGCAAATGCCACAATCTATGTTAAATATTTTGCAAAACTAAACGCTTGAAGTTATAATTTAATTATGGCGAATTTTATTGAAGACATCATAGACACTTTTAAACCTTGTACGGTTTTTGCTCTTGTAGGCGAAAGCGGAACCGGAAAATCATTCCGCTCAAAACTTATTGCAGAAAAATACGGAATAGACGCTATCATTGACGACGGACTTCTTATTCAAAATGATAAAATTCTTGCGGGGCATTCTGCAAAGCGCGAGAAAACTTATATGGGAGCAGTTCGTGTAGCGCTTTTTGATGATAAGGAACACCGCGACGAGGTTGCAAAAGCATGGAAAAAGGCAAAAATAAAAAAGCTTCTCATTTTGGGAACATCAGAAAAAATGGTCATGAAGATTGCAACAAGACTTCAGCTTCCTCAACCTCAAAAAATAATACATATAGAAGAAATTGCCAGCCAGGAAGAAATTGAAAAAGCAATAAAATCCCGTCAGGTTGAAGGAAAGCACGTAATTCCGGTTCCTTCAATAGAAATCAAGCGTAATTATTCACAAATTTTTTCAAATTCAATAAAAGTTTTCTTTTCCAAAAAAAATCCTTTTAAAAAGAATGACGGAAAACTTTTTGAGAAATCCATCGTTCAGCCGGAATTCTCAAAAAAAGGCAGAATAGAAATTTCAGAAGCCGCTCTTACACAGATGGTAATGCACTGCGTTTCCGAATGCGAGCCGGACGTGCGTGTAAACAAAATGACAATAAAAACAGATTCGCGGGGATACAGAATTGTCATTACAATCGATGTTCCGTTCGGAACGCAACTTACAGGAAAAATTCATAAAATGCAGAAATATATAATCGACAAAATCGAAAGTTACACAGGAATTCTTATAGAAGAAGTCAGCATTGTAATTGATAAAATTACCGGCGGAAGTTTTACTGAACCGCAGCAGAAATAGAATCATTTTTATCTGAAAAACAGTCTTTATCGGATTTTTTTTCAGAATTCTTCTTTTTCTTGCTCTTCTTTTTACCCTTTATTCCAATCTGCTCAAGAACTTCTTTTACAGCATATTCAAGTTCTGTTTTCTGCGGATTCATCGGAAGCACAAAGTTGCGGCATTCACGCCAAGTGCGCGCGTAAAGTTCGCTGTAAGACGATTTGTTTTCGATTTCTTTCTGCCAGTCCGTAAGGCTTTGCACAAAATCAGAAATAAGAAAAACAAGTTTTTCGCCGAGCCTTGCGTCGGGATTTTTATTTATGAGTTCGTCAAGGCGGCTCATATTATGCATATAAGACGCTTCGAATTTTTTGTTTTCATACATTATTGCTGTTGCCGCCGGTTGCAGAGCCATGTAAAGATCTGTTTCAAGCGCTTCCGCAACAATCTGTTCCGCCCTTCCGCTGTTCAATATTTTTAAAAGTTCTTCTGTAAGTCTGGAAGGACTTACTTGCGCTAAAAGCCCTGAACATTGTCTTATTTTTCTGCGGCAGGCAAACCCCATTTTCGCTCCGGTTTTTGCGGAATATTTTATTGCTCTTAGCATACGAACCGGATCTTCAACAAAAATTCTGTCGAGCGGAATTATAGGGCGCAAAATCTTCTTTCTGATATCTTTTATTCCGCCTACATAATCTATAACCTGCTCAAGAATCGGATCGTAATAAAGCGCGTTTATTGTAAAATCCCGTCTCAGAACATCTTCATCAATTGTTCCAAATTCATTTCCGACGGAACCTTCACTGATAGAGCGGAAAGTGCTTACTTCAAAAATTTTTTCGCCAAAAATAACATGTACAATTCTGAAACGTCTTCCGATTATTCTGGAATTTCTGAAAAGACGTTTTACTTTGGACGGAGTCGCATCGGTAACAATGTCAAAATCTTTCGGAGTATTTCCTACAATCAAATCCCGCACTGCACCGCCAACAATATATGCGTGAAATCCTGAGTCTCTTAATCTGTCAACAATCTGCACGGCATCAAAATCAATTCTGTTTCTTATGATGCCGTGCTCTTCTTTTGTATAAACAATGGCTTTTTTTACAGGTTTGCCATTTTTGTCAGTACCATAACGAATTAACACAATATAAAGATCTTATTACAGAGAAACATTTTTTTCAATCCAGTTGAAAACATCTTTTACAACTTGTTCACTGTCATCTTCATTTAAAATTTCGTGCCGATCACCATTATAAATTTTTGAAGAAACGTTTTTGAGTCCGTTTTTTCTGTAGATCTCAAGAAGTTTTTCAATTGATTTTCCGTAGTTTCCAACAGGGTCATCGCTGCCGTAAATTGCAAGAACAGGAAGTTCAGAAGGAATTTTCTTGATATTTTTTGCCTTGTGAATTTTTAAAAGTCCGTCCGTCAAATCTTTGAAAAAACTTACAGTCGCAGTTCCGCCGCACCACGAGTCGTTTCTGTACATCATTCTGTTTGCTTCGCTCTTTGAAATCCATGAAATACTGTCTTTTTCATTCTTGAAACGTTTGTTGTATGAACCAAAAGCAAGATTCTGACAAAACTTTGATTTATAATTTTTTCCATGAATAAGACATTCCGCTTTCATCAAAAAGTTTCCGAATCCGGTTTTTGAAACAGGTCCGGATGTTCCGCACAAAATACAAGCGGAAATTTCATTGCCGTGCTGTTCGATGTAGTTCTGAGCAATAAAGGAACCGAATGAATGGGCGAAAAGAATTATTTTTTTTCCTGGAAAATCTTTTTTTGCCTCATCGATTATTTCCGCCAAATCTGAAGTTACTTTTTCAAATCCGTTTTTATCCGCCAGTTTTCCGAAAATTCCGGTTCCGTTTGCTTCCGCATTGTATGCAGTTTTTCCATGTCCGCGGTGATCATGAGCGCTGAAAACATAGCCGCTGTTCGCAAAATCACTTCCTATTCTGTCGTAGCGAAGCGCATGTTCAAGCATTCCGTGACTGAAAATTACGACAGCCTTTATATTTGCCTCTTCTTCTGGAATCCATCTGTTCACAAAAATTTCTGTTCCGTCCGCCATTTTCTGACTGAATTTTTCAACTTGCATAATTTTCTCCAAAAAAATTTTATTTGCAGTTTTATAAAAATTAACATTTTAGTTCATAAAACAAGAATTAATCTGTTTTATCATCAAAAAAAATGGTAATATCAACTGATTATGGAAACTATTATAACAGATAAAATAACTTTTGGGGGAAATTGTTTGGCAAAAATCAACGGAAAAAATGTTTTCGTTCCATTTGCTCTTCCCGGCGAAAAACTGAAAGTTCAGATAACTCAATCAAAACGTGATTATGATTATGCAAAAATAATTGATATTATAGAACCGTCCGAAAAGCGGATAAAGCCTGTTTGCCCTTTATACGAAAAGTGCGGCGGCTGCAATATGATGCATATTGACTATGATTTCCAGAAAACTTTGAGGAAAGAAATTTTAAAAGAATGCTTTGAACGCAATGAAATAAAATTGAATATAGAAGATATTGAAGTTATTTCAGGACAAAATCTGAACTACAGATGTCGATTCCAGCTTACAAACGGAGGTTTAAGCGCACGCGGAAGCAATACGGTTGTTCCGGTGTCTGAATGTTTTTGCGCTGTTCCTGAAATAAACGGATGGCTTTCTGAAAATGGATTTTCAAACCGTCCAAAAGGAAGATGTCATATTTTCGGCTGTAAAAATGTAATTTCAGCCGGCGGTGATTTTTCCAAAAAAGTTGCACTCGGACTTGAAGCGCAAAAAGAAGAGCAAAATTACGCAGAACTTAAGAAAAAAAATAAAAATATAAAGCAAGCAAAAAAACGCTATTCCGGCACAACCTTACAACCTTCCGACATCGTAAAAATCAAACTGATTGATAAAGAAATAAATTTTGATGTAAAGGGATTTTTCCAGTCAAACATTGAAGTTTTAGAAAAATCGGTACAGGCGATATGCAGCGGATTACAAGGAGATTCCGTACTTGATATGTATGCGGGATGCGGAACGTTCAGCGTATTTCTTGCCGAACACTTTAAAGAACTTACTCTGGTAGAGCACAACCGCGACGCTCTTGTTTTTGCAGAAATGAATCTTTCAGGAATAAAACATAATTCCGTAGGACTTAGCGGTGCAAAATGGGCAGAATTAAATAAAAATGCATATTTTGACGCTGTGGTCATCGATCCGCCGAGAAGCGGAATGGAACCGGAAGTCCGAAATTGGTTATGCGCCTCTGACATTCCTCAAGTGCGTTCCGTTTCGTGTGATCCTGCAACGCACAGCCGAGACATTGCACAACTTTTAAAATCCGGATATGAATTAAAGAAAGTCTGTCTTCTTGATTTTTACCCTAACACAAGCCACATAGAAAGTCTTGCAGTTTTGGAAAAAAATATAAAATAGCAGAGCGGATGAAAATGAATTCAATAAAAAAAAGTATTTTTGTTTTTCTTACGTTCTGTATTTCTGTTTATGGTTTTTCGCAGCAGAACATTCAGGACGATTCAAAAAATACAGTAAGACAGCATGTCCTCTGCACAGAAAATTCCAGCTGGACATCTGTTTTAAGCGGAAAGGCTGTTTGTGCGCCAAAAAAAACTTCTTATGGATTCGTTGTCCTTACAGACGGAAAGATGATTTCTGCATGCACAGATTCCGGGGTAAAACTTTGGGAACGCGGAATTCCCGGAAAACCGGAACCTTATCTTACAGTTTTTTCCAAAGATTTCATTCTTACTGTAAGCGATAAAAAAAATCTTTCTCTTATAAATCCAAGCGGGCTTAACCTATGGACTGTAAAAGTTCCGTTTGAAATAACGGAAGAGCCGTTTGTGGGAAGGGATTCTAGAATTTTTGTGCGGGGAAAAAAATCTGTTGCATGTTTCGGTATAAACGGAATTTGCAAGTGGACTTTAGAAACTCCGTCTTTGCGGAACATTCCTTTATTGGAAATGAATGACGGCTCTGTTCTTGCAATTCCGGAATCCACGGAAAGCGGCAAATCGTTGGGACTGCGTTTTTCACCTTTTGGAGAAATTCTTGAAGACATAACGTTCAAAGGACAAATTCAGTCCGCAAAATCATGTGCGGATGGAATTCTTTTGTCTTTTTACGGTGGTGGCGCCGGAATGTGTGCCGTAAAAGATGGAAAGACTTTTACAAAATGGACAATTCCTTACTCGGACAGAGCATTTTCCAATACAAATGCTTCCGGAGGTTCCAGTTTCCTTGCTCTCTCAAATCACAGAGGCGCACTTCTTATTTCAGGTTCCGGGGCTGTAAAAACAAGAGTTCTTGTATTCAGCACACAAGACGGACACGTTTCAGACTGGTTTAACATCAACTGCTATTTTGATGAAATAACCTGCTCTGCCGTAACAAATGATTCGGAAAGCATATTTACCTGCGGAAAAACACAAGCGTTTGTGAACTCAACAAACGGAGAGTTGCTATGGTCCGCTCTTCTTCCCAAAAATCCTGATATTTTCAGCAGATGGAATTTTATTTCGTTCACGCAAGGCAATTATCTTGTAATATGCAGTTCATCCTGGGCAATGGCCGCATTCAGAACAACTTACAGACTTACAAAGAAAAACAGAACAAAAGAAAAAAAACTTGATTACAACAGTTTTTATAAAATAGATAAAAGTTATTTTTTTATGAACGATATGCTGGAAAGCATTGATTCACGCTATACAGGAAGCAACCGCCAATTTGTATTAAAAAAAGGCGGATACGGCAAAAAGGAAATAGAATATGTATCTGCTCTTCTTTCTGTCTGTGATGACTACAGTTCTTTTCTTTCAAGCGAAAATTCAAGGAACGTAGGCGCTCAAAAATCCATTTACAGGAGAGATCAGACGGGAATGCAGGAAATTTTTGCGCAGATTTCACTTTTGGGAACAGATTCATTTCCGCCGTATATAGCAAAATTCATAAAACTTGAAAAAGATGAAACAAATTTTCAGTCAATTTTAAAAAATGTTTCCACTTTCGGTTACGATCCGGACGGAATGATTCTTGACGCAATAGAAATAAGAACAAAAAGTATACTTACTTCAAAAACAGCGGAATTCAAACTGGTTTGCGACGCAGTTTACGAAATATGCCGTTTTATGGGACGGCCCGCACTTTACGAACACGGAATGAGAATATTAACAGATTTGCTTTATCCTCAATATAACAGCGCCGTAAAAGATTATGCAAGAAATACGCTTACAAAAATTGCGGGATTAAAAATTTAGTTATATAATAAAAAAGATTTGTTTTTTCTGGAGGTTCTTATGAAAGAACATAGAATTTGTTTATTGGCTCTGACGGCTATGCTTTTTTCTCTTCCTGTATTTTCTCTCGAAGTAGATGAAGATGAATTAAAAACAACAGCCCAAAATGACACGATAGTATTTATTAACTATACAGGTCCGCATTCAAAGATTGATTCTCTTGAAAGCATTAAAAAACTAGGTTCGGATTTAGGTTCCGCAGTTGCAATAGACACTTCAAAATCTGTTTCTGCAGGAAATTCTTCAAGATATTCTGTCATTCATGCAGTTGATCCTTCTGAAACAGGAAAACTTGATGCGGATATAATTCTTATCGGCACTGATGCAACTGTTGATCACATTAATAACTTGCGGCACATAATCGCCTCGTATCTTGTTTCCGCATACGGATATTCAGAAAAAGATGCGGAAACTGTAGCTGTGTTTGTAACTGTTTACAATGCGGTTTACCGCGGAAACATCGGAACATTCCAGAATAAATACAAAAAAGTTGTCACAAACAACCTTTCTTCCGACTGCGGTCTTTCCGTAAACTATAAGGATTGGCCAGGACATTCCCAGATAGTAATTCCTTTATATGATGTAAACGGCGGTCTTAGTACAGTAGACACTTCTGTTATCAGTGACACACAAGTTGTCAAGCACATGCAGGAAGATGATGACAAAAATGTAGAAAGCCGAAAAGAAATGGTTGACATAAAAGAGCGCGAAGCAGAAAACGCAACACAAAAGGCTCAGGAATCACAGAAGACAGCCGTTCAGGAACAGAAAAAACTGGACGAACAAAAGCAGAAAACAGAAACTGCAAGACAAGAAGCGGAAACCGCTAAAAAAGAGGCGGAAACTGCAAAAAAGGCAGCAGATGAAAATCCTGACGATAAAGCCGCTCAGAAAGACGCAGAACAAAAACAGGCTGTAGCAGAAGAAAAGCAGGAAAATTATGAAGAACAGAAAACCGCTGAAGAAGAACTGCAGACAGTAACTGACGATGCAAAGCAAAAAGCTGCTGAACAGCAGGCGGTTGCAGATAAAAAAACTGCGGAAGCCCAGGAAGAACGCAAAACAATAGCACAGGATCAGGCTGAAGTAATTAAAAAAGAGATTGAAAATGCGATTGCTCCATCCGCATACGGAATTGAACTTACAAACGATTCATCATTGCTTTCCGGACTTGTAAAAGTAAACACGGCGACAGGCGAAATCATCAAGACATCTCCTGTTACATACATAAGAAACAGAACTATGTTCCAGGCGGGTGAAAACTTTGTTGCGATTGCCGGTGAAAATATCCGCAACGGAACTGTAAAACTTGTTCTTCTTTCTCCGGATACAATGGAGATTACGAAAGAAAGCAATGAAACTGTAGCAGAAGATTCTGTTCTTGTTCAGGACAGCGGTGAATATTACTGTATAATTGAAGAGAAAGGCAAATTCAGACTTGCAAAATATGATGCGGATTTAAACTTAAAACTGAAATCTTCAGTTGATGTAAAATCTGCAACTCCGGTAACAGTCGCTTCAAATTATGTAATCGTAACCGGATCTTCGGGCAATGTAAAAGTTCTTAATAAAACAGACTTGGAAGAAGTAAACGCATTAAAATCTGCGGCAAACACCGCGGCAGATGTCTTGAATGCAAAATAAACAAACTGAGCAGCAGCGGAAATTATGATTCTATAAAGAATAAGAGCATAACACCCGTTGCTTCTCTGTTTTTTTTATCAAAGTTAGTTAAAACTAACTGTTTATTTCAATCTATTTGATTTTATCCTCTGTTTTTTTATTAACATAAAATAAAAAACATATTATAATCATAATGATACCGTC
>CAYXDA010000013.1:3753-24765 GCA_964463615.1 uncultured Treponema sp. | reverse complement strand
TGATTGCCACAGCTAGCGGTAGGGATTGCAGTGGAAATGAGCGCAGCGAATTGAAACGGAAAGCCCGACGGCAAAGCCGGACCGCCCGAAAATTTATTATTTGTCTTTTATCAATTTTTTCTTTAGTGTATATTTATAAAAAATAAGAGGTTAAAAATGAATTGTGATTTTATAAAAGAACTTGCCACACCGGCAGAAATTAAGGAGATGTTTCCGGTTTCTAAGGAAATGGAAAAAACTGTTGAGGAAAGAAAAAAACAGATTGAAGCGATTTTTTCTTGTAATGACAGCAGAAAAATTCTTATTATCGGACCTTGCTCGGCAGATAACGAAGACAGCGTTTTGGATTATATTTCCAGACTTGTTAAAGTTCAGGAAAAAGTTAAGGATAAGATTCTGATTATTCCGCGTATTTATACGAACAAGCCTCGCACGACCGGCGAAGGTTATAAGGGAATGTTGCATCAGCCTAATCCTATGGAAAAACCAGACTTGGTAAAAGGTATTATTGCTACTCGTCACATGCATATGCGCGCTTTAAAGGAAACTGGTTTTTCTTGCGCAGATGAAATGCTTTATCCGGACAATTACAATTATCTTGATGATATTTTGGCGTATGTTGCGATTGGTGCGCGTTCTGTAGAAAATCAGGAGCACAGACTTGTTTCCAGCGCGGTGAATGTTCCTGTTGGAATGAAAAATCCTACTTCCGGCGATTATTCTGTTATGATGAACGCAATTCATGCGGCGCAGGGACATCACACTTTTATTTACAGAGGTTGGGAAATTCATTCGCACGGAAACGAATTTACTCACGCTATTTTGCGCGGTTACACAAACAAGATGGGAAAAAGCCGCCCGAACTATCATTATGAAGATATTATTCGTCTTTGCGATTTTTATGATGCGGCAAAAGAATTAAAAAATCCGGCTGTTATTGTTGACTGTAATCATGCAAACTCCGGAAAAAATCCTTTTGAACAGCCGCGCATTGTAAACGATGTGCTGAATTCTGCTAAGCATAGCGAACGGATTGCTAAACTTGTAAAAGGTTTTATGATTGAAAGCTATATTGAAGACGGAAATCAGAAACCGGGCGATGGTTGCTACGGAAAATCTATTACGGATGCCTGCTTGGGTTGGGAAAAATCCGAAAAAATGATTTACGATATTGCGGAAAATCTGTAGAAAAATGTAAGGGCAAACCTGCATAATGTTTGCTGATTTTTCGCAGGTTTGCAGATTTTTTTAGTTTTTAATCCGTGGGCAGGAGGGCGAATGTTGCTGTCTTTACGAATATTTGCGGATTTTACGGATTAAAAGATTGTTCGGATAAAGAGGAAAGAATGGAAAAAATTGTAATTTCAAATCCGTTTGTTATTGTTTTTGTTTGCGGAACTTTACTTAGTTTTTTAATAAATCATTTTTTGGAATTTATTGACTGGCGCGCGCGCGTAAAAAGTGGCGGGAAGTTGCCGGAAGAACTTAAGGAAATTCCGGAGGCGTCGGTTTTTGATGAAGAAAAACTTGCAAAAATCAGCAGTTATGAAAATACAAAATATTTTTTCTGGATTCCACGCTCTGTTATTGCTCTTGTGGTAACGCTTGCGCTTGTTTTTTCAGGTTTTTATCCTTGGCTTTTTATGAAAATCTGCCGGATTACCGGTTTTCCCGGCGGTTATTGGTCAACATATTTTTGCGCTTTGATTTTTTTAGTTCTTTCAGGCTTGCCGGAATCAATTATTGATATTCCTTTTTCGCTGTACAAAGAATTTGTGATAGAAAAAAAATTCGGTTTTTCTAAAATGACTCCTGCGCTCTGGCTTGTGGATTTTGCAAAGGAGCTTGTTATGGGCTTTGTTTTGAGCGCAATTCTGCTTGCCGCAATGATTGGAATTCTTGTGGCGTTTCCGCACGGCTGGTGGATTTTTCTTACCGTTGTAATTTTTGCTTTTACGCTTGTAATGCAGGTTTTGTATCCGCTTGTGATTGCGCCGATGTTCAATAAATTTACGCCGCTGGAAGACGGAGAACTTAAAACTAGAATTACGAATCTTATGGAAAATCTAGGATTTAAAGCGTCTGGAATTTTTGTGATGGATGCCTCAAAACGCAGCGGACATTCCAACGCTTATTTTGGCGGAATGGGAAAATCAAAAAGAATTGTTTTGTACGATACGCTTATAAATCAGCTTACTACAGATGAATTGGTTGCTGTACTTGGACACGAACTTGGTCATTACAAACTTCATCATATTATCCGCAGATTTTTAGTTATGGTTCCTGTTGAATTTATACTTATGTTTGTTCTTTACAAAATTTCTCAGGTTCAGTCGCTTTATACAGGCTTTGGATTTCCGTTTGAATCAATTGCAAATATTTCATCTGTTCAGTTTGTAGGACTTTTTCTTGCGAACCTTATAGCCTCTTCGTTGAATGAATTGGTTTCGCCGGCGGTTAATTTTTCAAGCCGAAAAGACGAATACGCTGCGGACAAATTTTCTGCAAATCTTACAAAGCATCCGGAACATCTGATTTCCGGTCTTGTAAAGTTGAACAGCGAAAATTTGAGCGAACTTTTGCCACCAAAATTTTATGTTTTCTGGAATTACAATCATCCGACTTTAATAGAACGAATTGAGGCGCTTAAAAAATTGAAGTGACAACGGAAGAGCGATGTTTAATTTTAGAAAAAAAAGACTTTTGGAACAGGAAAAAATTGCCGCTGAACAAGCGAATATTGCAAAAAGCGATTTTCTTGCAAATATGTCGCACGAAATCCGTACTCCGATAAATTCGATTCTTGGATTGAACGAAATGATTCTGCGCGAATGTGAGGATTCTGTTATCCGCGGATATGCACAGGACATTGCCAGTGCGGGGCATGGGCTTTTGGTTTTAATAAACGATATTCTTGATTTTTCTAAAATTGAAGCGGGAAAAATGGAAATTGTTCCCGCCGTTTACGAAGTTGCATCGCTTTTAAATGATATTTCAAATATGATTTCCGGCCGCGCAAAAGCAAAAAATCTTGAATTTATCATTGATGTTGATGCAAAACTTCCTTCGCGGCTGAAAGGCGACAAAAACAGAATTCAGCAGGTGATATTAAATCTTCTTTCCAATGCGGTTAAATACACAAATGAAGGATTTGTGCGTTTTTCGCTTAAACAGACGGATTGGAACAAAGATTTTATGAAGCTTTTTATAGAAGTTCAGGATTCCGGAATCGGCATAAAAGAAGAAAATCTTGGCAATCTTTTTAATAGTTTTACGCGTTTTGATTTGAACAGGAACCGCAATATTGAAGGAAGCGGGCTTGGTCTTGCGATTACAAAAGAACTTGTGGGCGCAATGGACGGCAAAATAAATGTAGAGAGCAAATATGGGCGTGGTTCAACTTTTATGGTTGAAATTCCACAGCAGATTGTGGATTTTGCTCCGATCGGGAACTTTAAAGAAAA
This sequence comes from uncultured Treponema sp., assembly GCA_964463615.1. Lineage (GTDB taxonomy): Bacteria > Spirochaetota > Spirochaetia > Treponematales > Treponemataceae > Treponema_D. The sequence goes on along the minus strand of CAYXDA010000013.1, from coordinate 21,301 downwards.
ATTTGAAAAATTCAAGTTTGAGCAGAAAAAACATAAAGGAACTTTTACTGCGCCTAATGCAAAAATTCTTATTGTTGATGACAACGCAATGAATTTGCATGTTGCAAAATCGCTTATAAAGCAGACTTTGATAGACGTAACGCTGTGTTCCAGTGGAAAGGAATGTATTGAACTTGTAAAAAAAGAGAAATACGACATTATTTTTCTTGATCATATGATGCCGGAAATGGACGGAATTGAAACTTTGAAGGCTCTGAAAACGCTGGAAAAAAATTGTTCGGCAGAAAGTCCGGTTGTTGCGCTTACGGCAAATGCGATTGTCGGTGTAAAAGAAATGTATTTGAGCGCAGGTTTTACAGATTATATTTCAAAGCCTATAGAAGTTAAGAATTTTGAAAATATAATTAAAAAATATCTTCCGCAGAATAAAATTATTCCGGTTGGCGAAGAAAAAATTGCTGGAATTTCTTGTGATATGGTGAATGTCGGTTCTGATTTTATGGAATCTTCTGTAATCCGCAATTCAGATTCTTTTATAGACCAAAAAAAAGGCATTTCTTACTGTGCGGGCGATTTGCAGACTTACAAAGAAATTGTGAAGATTTACATAGAAGAATCTGAGGAAAACATAAAAAGGCTTAACGGATATTTTGATTCTTCGGACTGGAAAAATTATGCGATTCTTGCGCATTCACTGAAAAGTACTTCGCTTACAATCGGTGCTTCTGAATTTTCCGCAAAAGCAAAGGCGGTTGAACTTGCCGCAAAGGAAAACAAAACTGATTTTATAAAAAATGCGCACAGTCCGTTTGTTGAAACTTATAAAAAAGTTGCGGAAAACGCAAAAAAATTGCTTGGTTCGCTATGAAAAAAATCGTAATAATTGATGATGAGCGTTTGAATCTTGTTCTTGCGCAAAGAATTCTTTCAAAAAAATACGAAATTTCCGCTTTTCTGTCGCCGTTGGAGGCAATTGAATTTTTAAAGCGGAATTCTGATTCTGTAAATCTTGTTTTGCTTGATGTTTTGATGCCGGAAATGAGCGGCTTTGAAGTTATGGAAACTTTGCAAAAAGGTAAAGATTTGAAAAATATTCCGGTGATTTTTCTGACTGCGGATGATTCTGAAGAAACAAAAATAAAGTGCGAAAAAAGCGGGGCAAAATGTTGTGTTGCAAAACCGTTTGTTGCGGGGCGGCTTTTGCAGGTTATAAGCGAAATCTGCGCATAAATTCAGATTTTGCTGCTTTTCAGTTGTTTTCCGATTTTGCCGGCTCTGCTGATTTTACACAAAAATATTCAAGTTCATCGTTTGTTTTAGAAATGACTTTTTTTATGCGTTCATAACAAAGTTCAGAAATTGTGCTGAATTTTCCGGGATTTTCTATAACTTCCGATTCTTGAACAAGAATGCATTTCCTTTTTCCGCCGTCAAGCTGGTTTTGCTCTATTGTTGCTTCTAAAGTTGAACCGCTTCCTGCAAAAAAATCCAAAACAGTTATATCTTTTTGCATATTTGTTATCTGAATAAAATGTTGTATTAAATCTACCGGTTTTGGATTGTCAAATGCATTTTTTTCGCCTAAAAGCTCATCGACATATTTTTGTGCTTGGCGCGTGCTTTCCGCTCCATCAATAATGTTCTTAGGAATGATTTGTTCTGTTTCGCCGTTAAAAATTTTTTTTCGCGGCACATTTGAATATTCGGGCGATTTTCCCCAATAAATTTTATTTTCGCGTATAAGTTCATCCATTTCGCTTTTTGGAATAAGCCATTGTCTTTTCCAGCGGACTCCGCTTGGGGAAATTATTTCGTAATAATTTTGATTTTTTGGATTTGACCGCTTTTCGTTAAAACTTATGCTGCCGGAAAACCATGCGCCGCGTTTGTCTCCGTCTGTGTTTGTGCGCGCCCATTCGGTTTCTTCAAAATCGCAGAATTCTTTTAGTTTTGCTTTGTTTTTTGCATAGCATAAATTTGACTGCTGCATTGTGCGGCTCCAGGAATCTTTTTTGCCTTTCCCGTGAAGCCACATGAAATCATTTACAAAATTTTTTTCACCAAAAATCTTGTCGCATAAAATTTTCAATAAATACGATTGCTCCTGGCCGATGGCAATAAAAATGCATCCTGAATCTTTTAAAAGTTCTTTTGCATAGGCAAGTCTTCTTTGCATAAAACTAAGCCATTGATCAATTTTTTTGCTGTCGTTGTAAGTGAATTTTTTTCCTGTGTTATAAGGTGGATCTGTATAAATAAAATCAATTTTTCCGCTGTATTTTAATGAAAAAAGTTTTAGCGCAGGATAATTGTCGCCTTCCACAAAAGTATGGCAAATTCCTGAATTTTCTTTTTTTAAAATTGACTTTTCTGCATCTTTTTGCAGAAAAAACTGTTGTGAAAAATTTTTATTGTCGGCTTTTTCTGGAAAATCAGTCCAGGAAATTGAAAAACTCATTTTTACAGTATATTATAATTTTATGAAAAAAAAGGCGATTCTTTTTACAACGAATTTTGAAAAACTTGCAACTCTTGCGCAATATTTAGTTCACGATAATTGGGAAATTCTTTCTGCAGGGCAAACTGCAAAGTTTTTGGAAAACAACAATATTCCATATACTTTTACAAAATCTTTGGAAAATAATGCGAATTCTGATGACAGTTTTATAACTTTGCTGCATGAAATTTTAGCGAGCGGAAGAAATCTTATGGCAAGTTCGTTTTCTTCGGAATCAGTTATAAATCTTGTTTGTATGAATGTTGAACCGAAAATCCGCAAAATTAATGAGTTTTACGAAATTGACAAACCGGATAACTGCATTGATTTTAAATCAACGGCTTTGCTTTCTGCGGCGGCAAAAAATTATATGAATGTTGTTACGCTCTGTGAGCCAAGCGATTATGAAGAAGTTATTGTTCAATTAAAAACAGAAAGTCTTACAAATGAATTCAGACTTTATCTTGCCGGAAAAGCCTTGAATCAAATTTCTGCATATAATGCTTCTGATTCAATTTCGATCAGTATTGGAATGAAACCGAATTCAACTCCGCCTTATTATATGGTTCCGTTTAAGTTTTCAAATAAATTGCATCACGGTTCTAATGATCATCAGGAAGCGTTTTTGTATTCTGTGGATGATAAATTCTGCGCTCTTTCCGGAATGAAAAAAATTCAAGGAAAGGAAATGAATTCTAATCTTTATGAAAACTGTTTTGTTGCATGGAAAGCCATAAGTATGTTCATACGGATTTTAAAAAGTCCGTTCACTGTTGAAAGTGTTGATTGCGGAAATAATCCTTTTACAACTCAATTTACTCCGGCTGCAAGTTCTGTTTTTACAATAGGAATTAAAAATTCAAATCCGGTCGGCGCTTCGCTTGGTGCAACTTTGATGGAATCTTTTAGAAAGACGTTTTATTGTGAGCCTGATTCTTTTAACGGTTCAACTTTCGGTTGCAGTTCAATAGTTGATGAAGAAACTGCGCGCGAACTTGTAAAAGTTGATGTAAGAGCCGTTATTGCGCCTGATTTTACAAAAGAAGCGAAAGATGTTTTTGCTGAAAAAAAAGATGTAAGGCTTGTGATTGCTTCCAGACTTATAAGTGATTTTTATGAAATCAGTTCGGTTGACGGCGGTTTTTTATTGCAGCAGCCGGATTCAAAAATGTTTACAAACTTGAATGTTGTTACTCAAAAACGTCCTACGCAGGCGCAGGTTGATTCTATGGCTTTTGGAATGCTTGTTGCAATGACTTGTAAATCTGATGCTGCTGTTGTTGTTAATGATTTTTCCGCCGTTGGAATTTCTGCCGGAAATACAAGCCGGAAAAGAGCGGTTCGTTATGCTTTGCAGGAATCTGCGGAATATTTTGAACAAAATAGTAATAATAATCTAATAAGCCATGAAAGAAATTCCGAAATTTTAATAAGCGATTCTGTGATTTATTTTGATGATTACGTAAAAACTCTTGCTGATGTGGGTGTAAAAGCAATCATTCAAACTGGCGGCACAGAAAAAGATGCTGAATTTATACAGTATTGTAACGAACACGACATTTCTATGATTTTTACAGGAATTCAACATTTGTCGGTTTGAAATTAAAATTTAGCATATCAAGATGATGAATTAGAGGATTTTATGCTTTACTATTTAGGTGCTTTTCTGCAGCAATATTGGGGACCGGCAAGACTTTTACAATCTTATGCGGTTTTAATCATTCTTGCTTTATACAGCGGATTTTTTCTTATGTATAAATTCTTGCCATGTTTCTATAATATTCTTCCGCATGACAGAGGAAGGGAATTTACTTTAACTGCGGAAGCCGCTAAAGGAAAGCCTACTGGCGCTGGAATTGTTTTTATTTCAACATTTGTTATTTTATGTATTGTTTTCGTTCCTATGGGCTGGATGCAGGCTGGAATTGTGTTCCTTACTTGGCTCACAATGCTTACCGGTTTTCTGGATGATAAAAGCATTTCCAGTTGGGGTGAATACTTGAAAGGCGCTTTGGATTTGATAATCAGCATTGCCGCTTCCGTCTTTCTTTATTATGTTGCAAAAAAACAGTCCGCTGACGGAAATGTTTATTTTTGGCTTCCGTTTGTTTCTCATTTGATAACGGTTCATCCGCTTGTTTACGTAATAATCGGAACAGTTTTGCTTTGGGTTTCAATCAATACTACGAACTGTACGGACGGAGTTGACGGACTGAGCGGAACTTTGGTTTTAATTGCGCTTATTACAATGGGAATTATTTTCTATTTTATTTTGGGACACGTTGATATTTCAAAATATCTGCTTGTTCCGCACTTAAAAGATGGTGCAAAATGGGCTGTTATGGCATTTGCGCTTGCCGGTGTTCTTACAGGCTATTTATGGCACAATGCTTATCCAAGTCATGTTCTTATGGGCGATGCAGGAAGCCGCGCTCTGGGATTTTTTATTGGCTGCGCAATTTTAATCAGCAGAAATCCGCTTTTGTGCTTTGCAACTTCAACTGTTATCTTTTTGAACGGTGGAATGGGACTTGTAAAAGTCTTTTTGCTAAGATTTTTTAATATAAAAATATTTCCGAACGTGCGATTTCCGCTTCATGATCATGTCAGAAAAAATCTTGGCTGGTCTGCAACTCAAGTTCTTTTAAAGTTTATGATAATGCAGCTTTTGATTACGGTTGCAGTTGTAGGTCTTTTCTTTAAGGTCAGATAAATTCCGGAAAAAAATATCTTTTTTACGTGTAAATTTTGCGGCAAAAAGAAAATCATTTGCTCTTTGCCGCAAATCATTTTATTCCTGGCTGAAAAGTTCAGCTAAAGTCAGCGCGTCTTTTACAATATTTTCAATTATACAATATTCGTTCGGCATATGGGCAAGTTCATCCATTGTGCTCCAAACTACGCAAGGAAAGCCTTCCCGGCGAAGTTCCGCGCCAACTGTTCCGCCTCCGATTCCAATTGTTTTTGCATCCAGTCCGTGAACTTTTTTTATTGCCGCCGCAAGTTTTTTTACAACTGCGGAATCAACGGGAGTTGCAGGACTTTCTGATTTTTGAGGTGTTTCGTATGTTATTTTTACGTTGTATTTTTTTTCTACTTCTGCAATGCGTTTTTCAATTTCTTCTAGAACTTGTGCAATCGGATAGCAAGGTAAAATTCGGCAATCCATAAAAAATGTGTCTTCGCCGGGAATTATGTTTACACCTTCTACGTTGGAAAGCCTCATTGTCGGTTGAAATGTTGAATAGTCTGGAGAAAATAAGGAATCTTTTTTATTAAATACATTCTGTAAATCATTAAGTTTAAGGCTGAGAGCGCATGCTGCAAGACAGGCATTGTTTCCTTGATCAGGACGTGAACCGTGGCATTGCTTTCCTTTTACATTGATTTTTAGCCAAAGAATATTTTTTTCTGCAACTTCAATAGTAATTCCCTGTTTGTCTCCGCCGTCCGGAATAAGATAAATGTCGTTTTTTCCGAAAATTTTTGTGTTGTGCAAAAGCCAAATCATTCCATAAGCAGAACCGACTTCTTCATCTGCCATAAAAAGAAGTTTTACTGTATGCGAAGGTTTTATGTTGTTTTTTATAAATGCAAGTCCGGCAAAAACCGCAGAAACCAATCCCTGCTGATTGTCTTCAACACCGCGTCCGTAAAGTTTTCCGTCTTTTTCTACAACTTTCCACGGATCCGTGTTCCATAATTTTAAGTTTCCTATGGGAACAACATCTAAGTGTGCCATAACCCAAATGTTGTAGTCGTTTTTTTCGCCCGGAATTGTAACAACGACGTTCGGACGTTTTCCGCTTTTTACGCGGCTGTCCGGAGCGTCAAATTCTTCAATCTGACTTTCTTTTATTCCCTGTGATTTTAACCATTCAACAAGTGCCGCCGCTTTTTCAGATTCGCCTTGTCCGCCGTTTTCCGGGGCAAGAGCCGGATAAGAAGTCAGCAAAGTTTCCAGCTGAACCATTTCTTTCTTGCTTTCGTTTATATATGAAAATAATTCTTTTTTATTTGTTTCGTTCATATTTTAATTTTACATTATTTTTTGTTTTTTGTTTATAGATTTGAAAATCAAAAAATCTGTATAATTTCAACTTTGTTATGAATGCAAATTGTTAGCTTAGGCTAATTTAATTATTTGGAATGTAAAAAAATAGACAGTTTTTTTTGCTTTTAGTATAATCATAGATTATGAGAAAACTGCATACTTTTAAGGGTGGAATTCATCCTAAGGAAATGAAGGAACTTAGCAATAAGTTTACGATTACTACGGCATTTCCTGCGTCAAAAACTGTTGTAATTCCTGTTACAATGGGTGGTGCGCCAAATACTCCGGTTGTAAAAGTTGGCGATGTTGTAAAAAAAGGGCAAATTATTGCCACTGGCGAAAAATTGATGAATTGTCCGGTTCACGCATCAGTAAGCGGAACTGTTAAAAAAATAGCAAATAATCTTGTTACAGGAAACGGGATTGCGCCTTGCATTTTTATTCAGGCAAATGATTCTGAAGAAACTGATTATATGGAACCGCTTGATCCTTTTTCTTGTGATCATGATGAAGCTTTGAAAAGAATTAAGGATGCTGGAATTGTTGGAATGGGAGGTGCGTCATTTCCGGCGCATGTAAAATTGAATCCGCCTGGCGATAAAGAAATTGATTATGTTCTTGTAAATGCGGCAGAATGTGAACCTTATCTTACATGCGATGAACGAACTATGCAGGAAAATCCGGAAAAAGTAATTGACGGACTTGCAATCATTTTGAATCTTGTCGGCGCGGCTGGAATAATTGCGCTGGAAGACAATAAATCTTACATAAAACCGATTCTTGAGTCGGAAATTGAAAAAAAAGGCTACGGCGATGATATTTCCGTTTGTCTGGTAAAAACAAAATATCCGCAGGGTTCGGAAAAATTTATCGTTTCTGCTTGTTTGGGCATAGAAATTCCAAGTGCAAAACTTCCTGCTGATGCGGGATGCATTATTTCGAATGTGGGTACAGTTTGTGCAATAAGCGATGCGTTCAGATTTGGTGTTCCGCTTATAGAACGAAGTCTTACAATTTCCGGAAATGCTGTTGAAAAGCCTTGTAATATCCGCGTTCCTGTTGGAACTTTAGTAAGCGATTTGGTTCCGGATGCTTTTTCTCTAAAAGAAGGAAAAGCCGTAAAGTGTATTTCCGGCGGACCGATGATGGGCTTTGCTATGAGTTCGGCTGCGTTTCCTATTGCAAAAGGAACGAGCGGCGTTACATTCTTGACGGAAGAAGAAACTTTCCTTGGTGAAGAAGAGCAGTGTATTAGTTGTGCGCGCTGTGCAAATACTTGCGCAATGCATTTGAGTCCTGTAATGATGCTGCGTTCATTAAAAGAAAACGACGTTGAAAAAGCAAAACGTTTTGGACTTATGGATTGTATTGAATGTGGTTGTTGCGCTTTTGTTTGTCCTGCGCACATCAAAATCGTTCAGCGCGTTCGTTTGGGAAAAGCTGTTGTCCGCGCAAAGATTGCGGCAGAAAGAGCAAAGCAGGCAAAAAGCAGCGAAGCTAAAGAAGGAGCAAAATAATGGCAGACATAAAAGATATAAAATTTCATATTTCTTCAAGTCCGCATTTTACAGCAGGAAATTCTACGCAAAAAATAATGGCAGGTGTTCTGATTGCGCTTTTACCGGAAGTTGTTGCCGGAACAATATTTTTTGGTTTCAGAGCATTAGCCGTTGTTCTTCTTAGCGTGCTTGGCTGTGTCTTTTTTGAAGCTCTTTTTCAGAAGATTACAGGTCAAAAAATTGTAGTAAAAAATCTTTCTGCTGCGGTAAGCGGTGTGATGTTGGCGCTGGTTTTGCCTTCTACAATTCCTTTTTGGCAGGTTTTGCTTGGCGATTTTGTTGCAATGGTGATTGCAAAAGGGCTTTTTGGCGGAATAGGAAGCAATGTCTTTAATCCGGCTTTAACAGGAAGAGCATTCTTGTTTATAAGTTTTCCTGCTGCAATTGGTGCAAATTGGTTTGACCCGGATTTAGTTCCGCGTATTTTCCGTGAACTTGCTGCAAAAGGGCTTTCCGCAGAGCAAATTGACGCAATGAGTCATGCTACAACTTGGGATGGAATTACTTCTGCAACAATTTTAAGTCAAATAAAGAACGGCAGCCTTGAACATTTTGATTTCCTGCAATTTTTTATTGGAAACCGGGCAGGTTGTATCGGCGAAACTTCTATTTTGCTGATTTTGATTTCTTTCCTGTTCCTTCTGATTACAAAAATAATTGATTGGCGCGCTCCGCTTGCAATGGTTGGAACTTTTTCTGTTTGTTTATTCTTTTCAGGAATTTCCGGCGGAGTTGCAAATGCCCTCTCTGATGTTGGAATAGGACTTTTGACTGGCGGAATTATTTTTGGCGCCACTTTTATGATAACGGATTACGCGACTGCTCCTGTTACAAAACTTGGCCGATTTGTATTTGGTGCCGGTGCAGGTCTTATAACATTTTTGATAAGAAAATTCGGCGGTTATCCTGAAGGCGTAATGTTCAGTATTTTGATAATGAATACACTTGTTCCATTCTTGAATAATCTTACAGAACGAATGTACGGTTATGGAAAAAAAGGTCACAGAAGAGCGGAAACAAAGAAAATAAATATGGAATTTGATTTGACTTCTGCAGAAGAGCGAAAACTTGTTTCTGAAAATTCTGTTCGCCCGGAAGGAGATAAAAATGACTGAAGTAAAAAATAATGATTCTATTTTTGAAATGCTGAAATTGGGAATTGTTTTGGCGCTTTATGCAGTTATTTCCTGTACAGTTCTTGCGTTTGTGAATAATTTAACCGCTCCAAAAATTGCTCAAAATCAAATTGAAAAAGTGAACAAAGCAATGGAAGTTTTTTTTCCTGGCGAAGGATTTTCGTTTGAACAGAAAAACGATTTTGTTTCGCTTGGCGGTTCTGCAAAAGTGGAAAGTTTGATTGTTGCAAAAAAAGATGGAAAAATCGTAGGGGGTGCGGCTCAGGTTTCTGGTCCGACTTATGATACTGCGACAATTCTTGTTGGAATGGCTTTTGACGGAACAATTACAGGTATTCAATTCTTAAAAAATACGGATTCGCCTGGATTTGGTTTAAAAGCGAGCGATTCTACATTTAAACTTGCTAACGGAAAAACTTTTTATGGTCAGTTTGAAGGTAAAAATGCAAAAGACGGATTTGAACTTGGCAGAACTTTTGACGGAATTTCCGGAGCGACAATTACAAGCAACGGTGTTGCAAATCTTATAAAAACTGGAACAGAAACTTTGCTTTCTTATATAAACGGCGCAGAAAATGGTGCGCAAAATCCTGGAGGTCAAAATGAATAAAAGGCTTCAGATTTTTACAAACGGATTTATAAAAGAAAATCCTCTTATTGTTTTGAATATCGGATTGTGTTCTTCGCTCGGAGTTACAACAAGTGTTTTTAACGGTCTTGGAATGGGAATGGGAATGTTGTTCGTTCTTGTTATGAGCGAACTTGTAATAAGTATTTTCAGAAAATTGATTCCGTCTGCAATACGACTTCCTGTTTTTATTATTATAATTGCGGCTTTTACAACTATTGTTCAGCTGGTTCTGAACGCTTATGTTGAATCGCTTTACGAAGCATTGGGGGTTTTCCTTCCTCTGATTGTTGTAAACTGTATTATTATGGGGCGTGTTGAAGCATTCGCTTCCAAAAATACTATTGGCGATTCTGTGTTGGATGCGATTGGAATGGGGCTTGGCTACACAATCGTTCTTGTTGTTATTTCTCTTTTTCGGGAACTTCTTGGCGGCGGAACTATTATGGCTGGAACTCCGCTGAAAATAGAAATTATTCCGGAAGCATACAGAATCGGCGTTTTGAACAGCGCGCCCGGCGGATTTATAGTTTTTGGCGTACTTGCCGCTCTTGTGCAGTTTGGGAAACAGCGTTCTTCTGTTAAGTCGGAAAAAGAACTTGAGGAGCCTAAAGCTGAAGACTGCGCAACATGCGATGCAGCTTGTGGTGCAAAACTTGTTCCAGGTGAAACTGCTGCTGAAAATGGAGGCAAATAATGCTTGATATAATAAAACTTTTACTGAAATCCGCAATTATTGATAATGTTGTATTCATTCAATATCTTGCAATTTGTCCGTTTATTGGAATGACAAGCGAAACTGGCAAAGCTGCCGGAATGGGTATTGCCACTTCTTTTGTAATTGTGCTTGCAACTGCTGCAACTTGGCCAATTTACAAACTTGTTATGGTTCCGCTTGGTTTGGAATTTCTTCAGACATTGATGTTCATTTTGGTAATCGCTTCGCTTGTTCAGCTGGTAGAATTCTTTCTTAAAAAATCAATTCCGGCGCTTTACAAGTCTATGGGTGTTTACCTTGCTTTGATTACAACAAACTGTGCGGTTCTTGGTGTAACAATTAATTGTATAAGCAAAAACTATAATTATGGTCAAAGTTTGGTTTATGCGCTTGGTTCTGCGCTTGGATTTCTTTTGAGTATGGTGATTATGTCCGGAGTGCGCTCAAGAATAAAGACTGCAAATGTTCCGCAAAGTTTTAAGGGAACACCAGTTCTTTTTGTTGCGGCGGGACTTCTTTCGCTTGCATTTATGGGATTCAAGGGATTAATAAAATAGCTGTAATTCCGGATGTGTTTTTGTGCAATGCTTAAATGTATTCGGGAACTTGCAGAAAGATTTAGTATACATATAGTATAAATATGCTATGTGGCGAATTTTAAGGAACGTTTATGAATCTTATTATATATACAATTTTACTTGCTCTTGTAATCGGCTTTGTTTTGGGTTTGCTCTTGGGGCTTTTTAAGAAAATTTTTGCAGTTCAAGTTGATCCTAAAGTTCAGGAAGTGCGCGATGCTTTGAGCGGTGCTAATTGCGGCGGATGCGGTTATGCCGGTTGCGATGCGTTTGCGGAGGCAGTTGTAAGCGGCGAGGCTTCTGTTACTGGATGTGTTGCTGGTGGAGCGGCTGTTGCAGATAAAGTTGCAGACATTATGGGAGTTTCTGCGGAAAGTGCAGCGCCAAAAATTGCTTTTCTTGCTTGTGCCGGAACAAAAGATTGCGCAATGCAAAAAGGTGAATACGAAGGTGTAAAAACTTGTGCGGCCGCTCAACTTACGATGAACGGAACAAAAAAGTGCTATTTTGGCTGTATCGGTTTTGGCGACTGCGTTGAAGCGTGTCCGTTCGGAGCGATTTCTATGCGTAAGGATGGAATTCCTGTTGTTGATGCAAAAAAATGTGTTGGTTGCGGAAAATGTGCAAAAACTTGTCCTAAGCATTTGTTTGTATTGATAAATGAAAATACTGCAGGAGCGATTGCACGGTGTTCAAATCATAGCGATAACAAGCCGCAGATTAAAAAAGATTGTTCTGTAGGATGTTTTAAGTGCGGAATGTGCGCAAGGAAATGTCCGGTTGGATGTATAGATTTATCTTCTGGAATTCCGCAGATTGATTATAATCAGTGTGTAAGTTGCGGCGAATGTGTTGCGGCTTGTCCGGATAAGGTTCTTACATTAATTGGAAAGATAAAACTTGCATAATCTTGCGCCTTGCTGTAAAGGTTTTGCGGCTTGCCGCAAAAGGCGAACGAGCGGAACGCGAAGTGAGACCGAGCGTCAGCGGGCCTTGAAAGGAAGGTTCTGCAAAACGGTTCGGTGTGCAAAGTTGTTTGCCGCGTAAAAAATTCTTAGCGCCCAAAAAAATTATAATCTGGATTTTCTTTGTAAATGTCTGAAAATAATCAGGCAGATAATTGAAGACAAAAGTGAACCGGTTGTTGCGGCTAGCCCCATCGGAATTAAATTTTGCGGAAATAAAACGGAGGCGAAATATGCTCCCGGAACGCGTACAAAAATTATGGAAATTACGTTGTGCAAAAATGCGTAAAGTGATTTTCCGCAGGCGCAGAAATATCCGCTGAAACTAAAATGGATTGCGGCAAAAACGCAGTCGAAAACGTAAGTTTTTATATATTGGCAGCCCAACCGTACGACTTCCGGTGATGATGTAAAGCGCCCGATAACGTTTTGCGAAAAAAATTGGAACAAAACTGCGACAATTAAGCCGAATGCGACTCCGGTTGAAATTGCGTAAAATAATGTTTTTTGTGCGCGTTCGATTTTTTTTGCGCCGATGTTCTGTGCGGCAATTGCTGAAACTGCGGAAAGCATGGAAGAAGGGAATAAAAACAGGAAAGAAATTATTTTTTCTACAATTCCTACGGCGGCGGCAACGTTTATTCCGCGTCGGTTTGCAATTATGGTTATAAGTAAGAATGAAACTTGAATGAATCCGTCCTGGCAGGCAACCGGAACTCCGATTTTTAGAATTTCTTTTGCTTCTGATGCGGAAAATTTTTGTATTTGATTTTTTTCAGCGAAATTCTGGGCGGAATTTTTATCAGCAATAGTTTGATTGTTTTTTCTGGTTTTGCAAAAAATAAAAATCAGCGAAATTATTACGCTTATCGCCTGCGCAAAAATTGTTGCGAAGGCGGCTCCTTTTGCCTGCATTTTTAGCGGTCCTATTAAAACATAGTCCAAAATTATATTGATTGCACAAGCGATTGCAACAAAAATCATAGGACTTTTTGAGTCGCCTAATCCGCGGAAAATAGAGGCAATTACATTGTATGCAATTATGAATGGAATTCCGGCAAAGCAAATAAAAAGATACATTTTTGTTTGAGCAACAGATTCGGCTGGCGTGGAAACAAGTTTTACGATTTGTGTACAAAGCAATATTGTTGTTGTTGTGAAAATTATTGCGATTATTGCAAAAAGAATTATTGTTGTAAAAATTATTGTGCGTATGCGAAGCGGATTTTTTTCGCCCACTGCATGTCCGATTAAAACTGCCGGTCCCATTGCAAATCCTACTATGATTACAGTGAGCATATGCATTATTTGCGAACCTACAGAAACTGCGGTGATTACTTCCGCACCGTTAAACTGTCCTGCAATAAAAAGGTCGGCTAATCCATAAAGCGTTTGTAAAAAATACGAAATTAAAAATGGAACGGAAAAACGGATAAGATTTTTAAAAATGTTTCCTTCTGTAAGCTGAAAATTCATATTATGTGTTTTAGCAAATTTACTTAAATTTTTCAATCTGATATATTTTTTTGTATGGCTTTGGAATCTTGTTGTAAGAAAACTTCGGAAGAAAATAAGGATTTGCGAAAAATTAACGGGCCGACTGTTGCTGTGCAAAAATCTGTTTTAAGAAAAAAGGCGAAAGAAGAATTGAAAAAATATTTTTCCGATTCTGAATTGGCAAGGCAATGCGCAAAAACTGTTGCGGATTATTTTTTTAAAAGTGAAGAATATAAACGGGCGGGGATGATTTTTGCGTATATGGCAATGCCGGATGAAGTTGATCTTTCGCTGATAATACAAAAAAGTTTGCAGGACGGAAAAAAAGTTGCAGTTCCGCGGATGAGAGCGAATTCTTGCGATATGGATTTTTATTTGATTGACTCGCTGGAAGAGAGGTTTTCTACGGAAAATAAATATAAAATCCGCGAACCTGTTGTAGATTTTGGAAATGATTTTGCCGGGGCGGGGGATAACGTTACGCGGTCGGAAACCGCTAAGTCTGTGGCGGAATCCTCTGTGATTGTGGAAAACGCTATGCGGGCAGAATCCGCCGGGGTTTCTGCGGAAAACGCTATTTCAGCAGGAAATGTTGTACTTTCTGATTTTACTGTTTTGCAACGGACGCCGCGCAAAAAAATAGAAGTCAGCGAAATTCCTGAAAACAGCATTTTTTTAATTCCCGGGTTGGCGTTCAATCTTGAAGGAGCGCGGCTTGGACGCGGAAAAGGCTATTACGACAGATATTTGGCTGCAGTTCCTGCCGGCAATATGATTTTTTGCGGAGTTTGCACAGTTAATGTTGTTACAAAAGCTATTCCCGCAGAAAAAAACGATTTTAAGATGGGATATTTGCTTACCGAATACGGATTTGTAAAAACTAAAAGTTTACGCTAAAAATGCGTTCGTTGCTTGTATGTGAATTTCTGCCACATAGCAGATAAGCGTTTTATTTTTTAGCATCGCTTGAATATATTTGCAGCAATGGTTCCGCCTGAAAATATTTGCTTAGAATCTGCAAGAAATCAGCGCTTTTTGCGTTTGCAATCGCTTGGTAATTTTCTATGTAGCTTTGTGAAAGATTCTGTTCATAGCAAAGAAGTTTTGCGGTTCCTTTATTTGTTTCAGTTTCTGAAAGTTTGGTTAAAATCCATGCGTTTTTTATTCGCTCCGTTTCAAATGAATTTTCATCCTGTAATTTTTCAACAAATTCATTAAGCGTATTCTTGTAGGTTTGCTCTGCAAAATCGGTGTGTTCCACGTTTAAAAAGCAAATTCCCGCACAGTTGAATTCTTTTGTAGGAACAAAAAGTTTTGCTTCAACTCCGTTCTTATTTAAATTTTCCGCAAATCTGAAAAGTACTGCTTCAAAAAGAATATATTCACTGTTGTTCGCAGTTGTGGAAGTCAAAGTTGCTTCCTGTCTTGGCGTTTTGAACCAATATTCAAGCGGATCTGCAAAGTTTTTAGTTGGAACAAGGATTGCCGGCATTGGACCAGCATCTTCCGCTTTTACGTCCGTATAAAAAAGATGTCGGATTTTTAAGTTTATTTTTCTGACTTTTGCCGGAAAATCCGGTTCGGGAACGAATTCTTTGCGCTTTTCATCATTTCGCTTTGTTTGCGCTGCCAAAACTCCGAGCGATTCATTCAGAACGTAGCGGACTGCTTCCGCATCTGTATTTCCGCAAATTACAATGGTGTATAAACTTGCATCCAAAAGTTTAGGATAATAAGCCAAAATGTCATTGTAAGAAGTTTTTTGCAAAATATCTTTTTCTGAATCAAAAATATTTCGGATGTAAGTTGAATCATAAAAATATTTGAATGCCCTGAAATTCATTTGATTTACAGAACTTGCGTCGGAAAGTCGTTTTTGAGTTTGAACTGAATATACATAACTGTCTGCTTCTGCCGGATTTATTTCGCCAAAAATAAGTGCATCCGCGATGGAGCGTATGCAAAGCGCAATATCTTGTTTTGCACATTCAACTGTAATCGAACTTTCCGAATATCCTGTTTCTGTAGAAATTTGCGGAAATCCGGAAATCATTTGTTGCATTTTATATTTATTGATTTCTTTTTGAATGTTTGCCGCAAAAGCTTTTGCCATTACATTTTGGAATCCCGGTCTGTTTTTGTCCGCCAATTTTCCGCCGTCAATCGAAATAAGAATTGCAACATCAGAAGTTATGCGGTTTGTTTTTACAGTCACAGGAATTCCGTTTGAAAGTTCAAATTTTTGAATGGAATTTTTATTCTGTTCCACAAATATATTCTGATTATTTTTTAAATTCGCTTCTGTTGTTAAAAAATCAGAGTTCTCTTCATTTTCACCAAATTTAATTTCCTTTGCCGCATTTTTAAATAATTCCTGTGCATACCAGGAGCTGTTTTTTGCGTTAATTTCTTCGTATCCCAATCGTTCATAATCTTTTTTGTATTTATTGAAATTTTTTGTATTCACAAGGACAAAAACAAAGGGAATTTCACTTTTAAAAGAAGTTTTTAAGAATTCAATATCCAAATCTTTGATTTCTTCCGGTCGGTTTAGAAGTTTTTTCGCAAGTAAAAGTTCATTTTCATCATTTTTTGGAAGCAGCGAATAGATCGACCAGAATTCAGAAAGAAAATTCATAAATGAACAAGAATTTGCTGTTACTGAATTAAAAGTTTCGTTTAAATATTGTTTTGCAGCCCTGAATTCCTGATTTTTTGTAATTTCACCAGCATTTTTTATTGTTGAAATAAAATTTTCCGCTTGTTCCACTGCCGAACGCTTGTTTTGTTCCAATAATGTTTGAAAAATTAATCTTGAACATCCGTTTTGGTTTGTTGAAGCCGCATTTATGTATTCCGGACCGCGTATATTCAGCAGATGATTCTGGCAAAGTTCGGTTTTTAAGCTTGAAAAATCAGAATTGAAAGTTGCCGCCGCCAAATTAGACTGGTTCAGCGAAAGAGTAGTGTATTCAACAACAATTTGCGTTATTTCTTCGCTGAACTGAACATCGTGCATAACAAATTTTTTTGCTTTTCCAGTCGCGCGTACTGCCTCCGGCGTTCCATACGTTGCAGCCGCTTTGTATTGCCCAAAATATTTTTCTGCCAGCGCATAAACTGTTTCTTTTGTTACGCTTCCGCTTACAAAAAGCGCACTGTTCTGTGGTGTGTACCAAAATTTTCCGATGTTTGCAAGAATTGTGCGAATTTGACTTGGTTTTGCATTCGAAAAAATTTGCGGATAAATACCGGAATCCTGTTTCCAAGGTGCTTCTTGAAAAATCCGCGAATCAATAGCTGTATTTATGAAGGCTGCCGGAGTTTGCGCATATTGCATAACTTCGGACTTTAATTTTGAATATTCGCGTTTTATGTCTTTTTCTGTAAAAACCGGCGCAAAAGCGTTTTGGGAAAGTGCTTTGAAAATTTCGGAAAGAAGTTCCGGCGAAGATGAAATTGTATAGCGCGAAGAATCCGCATTGCATTCAGAATGTAAATCTTCCAGAATAGAATTTTCAGAACTTTCGTTGGAAGCATATTTAAAAAGTCTTGTGTAAAGAGGAAAAAATCCCGTATTTACCGCATTTTGCGCACTGATTCCCGCATGAACAGAATATTCAATCCGAACAGGAGCAGAAGAGAAATCTTCCATCACAAAAATTTGCATTCCGTTTTCCAGAGTGTATTCAGCATAATTTTTGTCATTTACATAATTAAAAAATCCGGATTCCGAAAAAACTGCGGTTTGCAATATAAAAATAAAAGCTGCAAAAAGAAACTTTCTCATATCTTTCAGTATAACATTTTATGGGTGCAAAGGCAAAACGCAACAGGCTTTCCATGGCTCTCACTTCGCTCGCCAAGCACGCTTTGCGTGCAATCTCGCTTCGCTCGCCTTGCGGCCGGCCGTCGC
>CAYXDA010000013.1:0-3653 GCA_964463615.1 uncultured Treponema sp. | reverse complement strand
GTTCTTTTTTTTTGTGCAATTGCGGTGGCGCAGGGCTACAAGTAGTCCTGCACAGATTTATACTTCACATTTATCATTTTGAAAAAGAATGGTGCGTTCTTTTTTTTCTATAGAAAAGTTGAAATTCAATATAATATATTTTCAAAATCGCAAAGTGCAATTATAATTTTATTTATGTCAAAAGTTACATTTTTAGAAAGTCAAAAAGAAGATTTTTCTGCTCCGGCAGAACTTACGGAACTTTTAAAACAAAAACGAAATCTTACCGCTCAGGAAATTCAGGTTTTAGAAAAAAATCATAATACAAGTGAATTTTCATCTTGGAAAAACGTTTTTGTTCCGTTGGAAAAAAGCGATTTTGACTGTTCTTTAATCAGCAATTCACATTTTCAAGGCTGCGTAGTTCTTGGCAGAACAAAAAAAGCGGTTTTAAAACATCATAACCTTGAACTTGAAGTCGGAATTTATAATAGTCTTGTAAAAAATACAATTTTCGGAAACGATTGTGTTGTCCGCAATGTTACGCTTGTGGAAAATTACCAGTTCGGCGACAGGGCTCTTCTTTTTGATGTTAACGAAATAACTTGCTCTACACATGCAAAGTTCGGAAACGGCTATCTTTTTGATGGAGAAGATGAATCTGAGCGCAAATGGATTGGCATTGCAAACGAAAATGACGGGCGCGCGATTTTGCCTTTTGAAAATATTATTCCCGCGGATGCTTATCTTTGGTCTGCCAACCGCGATGATTCAGAACTTTTAAAACGTTTTGTAGAAATTACTGACGGCGAAATTTATGCAGGTGCTTTGCAAAGCGCGCAACCGCAAAAAATTAATATCCGCGGAATTGCCGGACACGATGTTGTTATAAAAAATACGCTTTCAATTATAGATGCAAAAATAGGAGATTACGCATACATAAAAGGCGCGTCAAAAATAAAAAATGTTACAATACTTTCCGGCGAAGATGAAGTCAGTCAAATTGGCGAAGGCGTTGAAATGGTGAACGGAATCATGAACGCCGGAAGTCACGTTTTCTATCAGGCTGTTGCAATCCGCTTTGTAATAGGAAGAAATTGTCAGTTAAAATACGGAGCGCGACTTTTAAATTCATTTCTTGGAGATAATTCGACGGTTTCCTGCTGTGAACTTTTAAATAATATGATTTTTCCGTTCCACGAGCAGCATCACAATTCTTCGTTCCTGATTGCATCTACGGTTATGGGGCAAAGCAATATTGCGGCAGGTGCAACAATCGGAAGCAATCACAATTCCAGAAGTCCGGACGGAGAAATTATCGCTCATCGCGGTTTTTGGCCGGGACTTTGCTCTGATTTTAAGCACAACAGTCGTTTTGCTAGTTTTGTATTGGCTTCAAAAGGCTCTTATCAATATGAACTTGATATTCAGTATCCGTTCTGTCTGCTTGCTCCTGGCGATACGCCGACAAGTCCGGTTCACATTCTTCCTGCGTGGTGGTTTATGTATGATATGTATGCTATTGTGCGCAACCGGTACAAATTTGCAAAGCGCGACAAGCGTTTTATAAAAGTTCAGAATATCGAAACAAATCCTTTTGCCCCGGATGTAATGCAGGAAGTCTGTTTTGCAATAAAACGTATAATTGAACTTACAAGTTCAGGTCTTTCGCTGGAACGGCAGGATGCAAAAGATTTTCTTCATCATAATCCTGATTCAAAAATGACTTTAACCGATATGCAGTCGCAGAAAAAATTCGGAGCGACAATTTACAAACCGGTTCAAGGTTATAAGATGTACAGAAAAGTGTTAAAATATTTTTCTGTTTCGGCATTAAAGGAATACTGCAACTTTTACGGCGAAAAACAACTTTCCCGCGAACTTATTGCAAAAATAAAAACTTGTCCGCTTTTTACAAAATGGCAAAATGTCGGCGGACAAGTTATTCCGGATGAAAAAATTCAAAATCTATTTACGCTTATAAAGTCAAAAGAAATAAATAGTTGGAATCAAGTTCATGAGTTTTACAATAACTGCCAAAAAGAATATCTTGGCGAAAAAACTCGTTATGCGATTTATTTGCTGGAAGAATTGTATTCCGATAAAATCGAAAATTTTTCACAGGAAATTTTCAAGGATATAGTACATGATGTTTCCGCTTTTTCGGAAGAAATGTACAATTCTTCTGTTTCCAGCCGCGAAAAAGATTTTACAGATTATTATCGTTGTATGGTTTATAAAAGCAAAGACGAAATGGCTTCTGTTGTTGGTTCTGTAAATGATAACGATTTTCTGAAAAACCTTGAATCAGATACAAAACTTTTTAACGGATTTGTAAAAACAGCCTTTTCCGCCTTGTGCTGATATTGCTGACTCTTTTAACAGGAATTACTCTTGGCTTGTTATTTCCTTAAAGTATTCAGTTATGTCTTTTCTGTTTGCTTTTGTGTAAGCGATTGCTGTTCTTGGGTGCTGGTTGAACTGTCCTGTTAAAAGGTAAGGAAGATCGTAGCCCCAAACAACACCTTTTTCTTTCATAGGAATCATATATTTTTCAATAAATTCCAAAATCGGATATTCATTGTATTTCGGGTTTTTTAGGAAACCTAATAAAAGTTCCATTGCGCAGTTTCCGGCGCCTCGTCCCATAGCAAGATAGGTTGCGTCCAAATAATCTACACCATCTCCTACGCATTCAATTGTGTTTGCAAATGCAAGCTTTTGATTGTCGTGGGCATGAATTCCCAGCTTTTTATTGTATTTTGCAGCGTATTCACCATATATGTCGCAAATGCGAGCCATCGCTTCCGGATAAATAGAACCGTAGCTGTCTACGATGTAAATTACATCTACAGGAGATTGTCCTACCATATCCAAAGCGGCGCGTATTTCGTTTTCTTGTACCGTAGAAAGCGCCATGATATTACAGCTTGTTTCGTAGCCTTTTTTATGGGCGTCTTCTATCATATCTATTGCAGTTGGCATTTGATGAACATAAGTTGCAACGCGGACTAAATCTACCGGTGATTCTGAGCGTTCGTGGATGTCTTCCTTGTAGTTGCATCTTCCGACATCTGCCATAATCGCAACTTTTACTTTTCGTTCTCCTTCGCCTACGATGCTTCGGATATAATCATCATCGCAGAATTTTGAAGGACCGAATTTATTTACGTCAAACAATGTTTTGTCTGCTTTGTAACCAAATTCCATATAATCAACGCCGGCTTTTTCATTTGCTTCGTAAAGGGCTTTTGCAAATCCTTCTGCGAAATAAAAATCGTTTACAAGTCCTCCGTCGCGAAGAGTAGCGTCCACAACTTTGATATCAGGACGGTAGTTAATCATAGCAGAAACTTTTTTCATTCCATTCCCCTTTCGGCCGTCATTTTTGGCAGTCTGTTTTTGTATTTCTGATTGAATGCCAATATTTTTTAGCATTTCATCTTTATTTTTGTAATAATGATAAATATTTGCCGCTGAAATGCCGCATTTTTCTGCAACATCGCGCATTCCGATTTGAGAAGAATCTTTTTCTTTTAGCAGTTCTTCCACTGCTGATTTTATTTTTTCAGCAATTTCTAAATTAGGTTTGCGCAAATCAGTGCTCCATAATTACAAATATATTGTTAATTTAACAAAAATAAATAAGTATTGTCAATAATGAACAAGTAAAA
>CAYXDA010000012.1:0-25659 GCA_964463615.1 uncultured Treponema sp. | reverse complement strand
AAATAAGACAATTAAAATAATAAAAAGTTTCAGCGAATTCTACCATAAATCAAAAAAAATTGCAGTAAAACACAATTCAGAATTTATAAATATTCTTTGGGACAATTTTTGTGCTGCGCACAAAAACCGGGCTTTTCGTGGTTCCGGCATTCGCCTGCATTGCTCCGCAACGCGCAAAGCGCGCCACTACAATCCCTTTGCCGTCCGCTATTATTGAAAAAAGTCAATTCAACTTGTATAATCCCAAATATGAAGAAAATTCCTGACTACACAACTATTTACGCAGACAACGAAATTGTTGTCTTAAATAAAAAAAGCGGGCTTTTAATCGCCGCGGACCGTTACGATTCAGAAGCACCGCGCCTTGATTTGCTTGCAGAAAAGGAATTTGGAAAACTTTACGCTGTCCACAGAATAGACAAAGATACTTCCGGAATTATTATTTATGCGCGAAATCCGGAAGCGCACAAAAACATATCCGAACAATTTCAGGAGCGCAAAGTAAAAAAAGTTTATCATTGTTTAGTTCACAACCGCCCGCTTTGGAATACTTTACACGTGGAACTCCCTCTTTTGCCGGACGGCGATGCGCGCCACAAAACAGTTGTAAATAAAAAAATAGGAAAACCTTCAGTTACGGATTTTACCGTCCTTGCAGAATGCGGACCTTACACTTGGATTCAAGCGGAACCAAAAACCGGGCGTACTCATCAAATTCGCGTTCATCTTGCACAAAACGGTTTCAGCATTGTTTGCGACCCGCTTTACAGCGGAAATCAAAAACCTGTGCGCCTTAGCGAAGTAAAACGCAATTGGCACGGAGACGAACTGGAAGAGCAGCCATTGCTAAGCCGCCTTGCATTGCACGCATACCAAATCTCGTTTGCGCATCCGAAAACCGGCGAACAAGTTACATTCGTTGCGCCTTATCCAAAAGACTTGGAAGCAACCCGCAAACAATTCGCAAAAATTTTCGGAAACGACCCGATAGAAGATATTAAAAAATTTTAAATTTATACGAAAGCGAGATATTCAAATAATGAGCACCAGCGCCGCCTTCAACTACAGAAGACGGATTTTCAAATTTTTCGGTGCCAGTAGAATCAATATAATCGTTACCTCTTAAAATGCGCATATAAAAATAATTTGCATTCAGGCAAACAGAATTTCTTTTATTAATATTGTAAAAAATTCCAAAATTCCAGTCGAACATTCCAAAAAATCCAGGTGTCACATCCAGATAATCCGTACCACTTGTCAGATGATTATCTTTGGATTTTGAAAAAACATAAGGTGAAAACTTAAACGCCGCAGAAATACCGAATTTTTCAAAAAGTTCAAATTCTACATCCAATCCAGTCCAAAAAATATAATTTATGCGATTATAAGAAATAACTTTTCCGTTAAAATCTTTTGGCAAAGCGCTGGTAAATTCATAATAATATTGATTTCCTTTCACTCCAGATTTATCTCCGTACCAGCCTGTTCCATCTTTTCCGTCAAATTTAAAATTCTCATATTTAACACTTACAAACGGAGTAAGTTCTAACTTAAAATTATAAAAATCTGCAATACAAAACGAATATCCAGTTTTTATATCAAAAGAAAAATCATGTACTAAATAATTATCATGTTCAGAATAACATGTTTTATAATTTTTCAAGCTTTCTTCAGGAAAATAAGATACACCATTATTCAACCAGTCAGAATCTTTCATCATTCCGGTTTTTCCAGGAAAGCCAAACAAAAATGATGTTTCTAAAAAAATCTTTTTATATTGCCCATTCAATTTAAAACCTGCATAAAGTTCAGGCTTCAAATCCCAGTTCAATTCGCTATATTTGTCATCTTCAAAATTAGGTTCGTTCAAAAAAACATATTCATCAACCTGACCAACTTTTACACCGAAAAGCGGTTCTAGAAAAAATGAAAAATCACTTGATTCCGAATAACAAAACAAAGAACAAAAAATAAAAACAATCAAAAAATTCTTTTTCTTCATACGCATATAATATTTTAAGCTATTTCGCTACAAATTTTATTCTAACCTGCAGAATTCTGCGCTGAGCCTGGTCTTCCACAAAGAAAAGACAATTTTTCCAGTTAAAAATTTCGCCCGTAGAAGGAAGATAACCGAATTTTTCCAAAAGCCATCCGCCAAGCGTCATATACTCATCAGATTCAAGATTAAGCTTTAAAATTGAATTCACATCTTCAAGTTTCATATCACCAGGAACTATAAATTCATTCGCCGCAACAAGTTTTATCCGATTTTCCGCCGGAACCTTAGATTTATCATCGTCGGTCATACGGCCAAAAACAACCCTTTGAATATCATCAACTGTAACAACGCCAGCCATAACGCCCTGCTCATTCAAAGCTACCGCAAATTCAGTTCCATCTTTTTTAAATTTCGCCAAAAGCTCAAGAGCAGTAAAAGTTTCCGGCACGAACAAAACAGACTTCATAATCCGTCTTGCATAATTTTCGCCAAAATCTTTTTCAGAGCTAAGCAAAACAGATTTATAATGAATTACGCCAACAATAGAATCTTTTTCATTTTCATAAACAGGAAGCATAGAAAGCCCTGTCTTTACAAACATTTCGGCAATAGTTTTCCGGTCGTCGCTAACACAAACAGATTTTACAAACGAGCGGTGCTTCATTATGTCATGCACAGTCAAATCATTAAAACTAAAGATTTTATCCAGCATAGTTTTTTCAGAAGCTTCCAAAGTTCCTTCCTGCGCACCAACATCAAGCAAAGTGTGCAATTCTTCTTCCGTAACCAGCGGTGTATCATCTTTTAAAACATT
The DNA here is from genome assembly GCA_964463615.1 of uncultured Treponema sp. Taxonomy (GTDB): domain Bacteria; phylum Spirochaetota; class Spirochaetia; order Treponematales; family Treponemataceae; genus Treponema_D. The sequence continues at coordinate 22,843 of CAYXDA010000012.1, read as the reverse complement.
TTTTGAAAGATATACAATTCCTTTGGAAATCGCGCTGAAAAACCATACAATCGGAAAAAAAACTTTTTCCAATATGAGCAACGGCACTGCATGGCGGCAAACAGTTTCTTCAACATAACGTCCGGCAACAGTTTTTGGAATAATTTCACCAAAAATTACAGTAAGAGCAGTAAAAGTTATTGTTGCTATTCCAACGCCGGAATTTCCAACCAAAGAAACAGCAAGCATGGTCGCAATCGAAGAACCAAGCGTATTCAAAAAATTAATTCCAATCAGAATAACCGTCAAAAATTCATCAATATTATTGCGAAGTTTTGCCGCCGTCTTTGCATTTTTTTTACCGTCTTTTATCATCTGCCGCAACTTTATTTTTGTAACAGAAAGATAAGCCGTTTCCGTACCGGCAAAAAAAGCGACAAGCCAAACTATAAACAAAAGAATGCAAATCAGAAAAATATTCTTAATCATTGCCATTTTCCTTTGCCTGATTTTTTACAACACGCACCTTAGAAACTCTGCGCTTTTCCATATCCTCAACAGAATAAACAATTCCGCCGTCTTCAACAGAATCACCAACAACAGGAATGCGGTCAAGTTTTTCAGTTATCCAGCCGCCGATAGTATCATTTATTGAAGATTCAAGTTTTATTCCAAAATAAATTTTCAAATCCACAAGAAGAGTAGAACCTTCCACCGTAAAAGAATCTTTATCTTTTATCTCTTCAAAATTGTTTTCATCTTTTCGCAAATTTTTATTTCCGGCAGTTCCAAAAATTTCATGATGAATATCCGCCTGCGTAATCAAACCGTCCGTTCCGGAATACTCATCGATTATAATCGCCATTGACTGACGGTTTTCCTGCATAACTTGAACCACGGAAGTAATCTTTCTTGTTCCCGGAATAAAAAGCGGCGGACGCATAACTTCGGTTAAATTAAATTCCAAAGGATTTGTTTTCAGCAAATCTTTTAAATAAAGAACGCCAATAATATCATCAATATTTTTTCTATAGACCGGAAAACTTGAAAATTTTGTTTTCTGCGCTTTTTCAATAACATCTGAATAAGAAGAATCAAATTTTAAGCGCACAATAGAAGTTCGCGGAACCATAATTTCTGCGGCGGTAATATCTGAAAACTTGAAAACAGAATTCATCATATTTTTTTCACCGTTTTCAAGAACACCAGTTTCTTCGCCAACTTCAATAAAAGATTTTATATCTTCTTCCGAATAAGTTTGTTCCGGTTTTTCAACACTAATTCCGCGGATTTTCAGAACAAGCCTGCTGAATGCCGTAAAAAGCAAAGTAAGCGGACGCAAAATGTGAACAACAATATCCACAAAAAGCGAAAGCCCATATGCTATTCCGTCCGGTTTTCTTGTAGAAATCGCTTTCGGCGTAATTTCGCCAAAAATCAAAAGAACAATCGTTACCACAAAAGTTGCAACACCAACGCCTTTACTGCCGAACAACTGCATTGCGACAGCAGTAATAATAGAACTTAAAAGTATATTCACCAAATCGTTTGCAATAAGCAAAGAATTAATTAAAAGTTCCTTATTTTCCAAAAGACGACTGGCCCGCAACGCTTTTTTGTTCTTTTTCTTTCTAAGAATAAGCAAACGCAACTTATTCATAGAAAGAAATGCGCTTTCAGAAACACTAAAGAGCATTGATAATGTAACAAGAATTACTGAAACAGCCAGCAATCCAACAAGAAGAAGATTACTCAATTTTTTTTATTCAGCAGAAGATGTTTCCGCATCAGAAACTGCCTCTGCAGGAACATCCGAAGTTTTCAGCATTTTTTCTACAGAATCGCGAATTTGTTCAATAGTTCCAACATATTCGCTTTCCGGCGCAGCATTTATAGACTTTTCAAGCAATTCAAGCAAATCGGCCGCTTCTGTTTCCGGCAGTCTTGAAGAAAGCTGAGCCGCCAAATAATACAAAGTCTGCGAATCAAGCGGTTCAATAGCTTTATGTTCAGCATATTCGGTATAAACGCGAACCGCGCCAGCAGTATCCTGATCTATAATTTTTTTATACGCTTCAAGATTTGCAAGCTGAAAATAATATTCGCCAAGCAAGCCGGATTTATTTTTCGGGTCAAGCGAAACAAGTTTTTTTACCAAATCATACATCGCAACATGATGAATTTCCGCAGCGTCCTTGTACAAACTGTCAATAGCGGCAACTTTTTCAAGCGCAGAACCTTTTTTAGTAGCGGCAACACGCTCGTTGTATTCGCTTACAAGAGCGTCTTCCACGCCAACAGCACCGGCATATCCTTCCGCAGAATTGGAACTGAATTCACAAGCAGGTTCAGTTACATAATAACCTTCTTTTGTAAGAATGTTAAAAATCGGAGTTGTTTGAATTCCATATTCATCCGCAACTTTAAACTGTTCCGTAAGCTCTGCCGCGCGTTTTTCCAAGGCCTTCTGTTCTTTGCTTGAAATTTCTTTTTCAGCATCAGAAAAAACAGAAGAAATATCTGTAAAATCAAAATGAACACAAACATATCTGTCAGAAACCAAATCAACAAAATCTTTGGAAAGTACAGTTTCTACACCTTTTTCGCTGCCGGTTGCATCCATATCAGAATTTACAAAAAGCAAAATCGCCTTATCCTTTGACTGAGCAACTTTTTTTGCATCTTCAAAATTTGTAAACCAACCATTAGCATTCTGTTTTTTTCCGCAAGAAGTCAAAAGCAAAGCGGCAAAAACAGAAAGTGCAATCATCAATTTTTTCATTTTTTCCCTCTTTATTTAAAATAGCGCACACCAGCAGCAAAAATATTTTCACAGCTGTTTTCATATTCATTTGTAAGCGGATTTCCAGCAACGTTCATAATCAAATCGCAGCTGGAACCATTCGCTTCCGTTCCAATAGTTCTTTCACTATGTCCCATTTTTCCAAGAACTCTTCCATCCGGACTTGTAATACCTTCAATAGCAAACAAAGAACCGTTCGGATTATCCGGCTCCGTTATTGCAGGATTTCCGTATTCATCAACATACTGACTGAAAACCTGACCGTTTTCAAAGAATTGTTTTGCAGTTTTTTCATCACAAACAAAACGTCCTTCTCCATGACTAACAGGAACAAGGTGAATACGCGAATCAACAACAGTAGGATCCATTGCCCATGGACTTGCCGCACTTACAATTCTTGTGCGAACAATTCTGCTTATATGACGACCGATTTTATTATAAGTCAAAGTCGGCATATCCGGCTGCATATCGCGGAATTCCCCGTACATCGCAAGACCAGTTTTTACAAGCGCCTGGAATCCGTTACAAATACCAAGCACAAGTCCGTCACGCTTTTTCAGCAGATTCATAATCTGCTCCGAAACTCTGCCTTCCCGCAAACAGTTGGCAATAAATTTCGCAGAGCCATCAGGTTCATCACCCGCACTAAAACCACCGGCAAGAGCAAGGATTTGCGCTTCTTTAAGTTCTTTTTCAAAATTAGCAAGAGATTCTTCCAACAATGCCGGAGTTTTATTTGCAAGAACAATAACTTTTGTTTCCGCTCCAGCCAAATTGAATGCACGCGCCATATCGAACTCGCAGTTTGTTCCAGGGAAAACAGGAATCAAAACACGCGGCTTAGATTTAGCTTCCGCAAAGACAGGATTTTTCCTGATATCAGAAAGCGATTTATGAATACTTGTCGCAAATTCCGGCAACGGATTCTGAACTTCAGCACCGCTGACTTCAGGGAAAACATCATTAAGTTTTTCCGCCCAAACAGATTCCGCATTAGCCAAATCAATTTTTACACCCGGAATATTATCAACGTAAACTTCAATTTCCTGGGCAACAGTTGTTTCACCAATCTTAAAGACAGTTCCGTCCGCAAAACCGCTGATATCAAGATTTCCATCCGCTTCAACAATAATCGAACCGTAAAGCGGCGTAAACAAATCTTTTGGAGTAACTTTTTTAATATTATCAAAACCATTCGCAGTTGCGCTGAAAGGAATATTATCAATCTTTACACCGATTTTATTTCCAAACGCCATTTTAGAAACCGCTTCCGCAATTCCGCCGGCTCCAACCGGATACATCGCGCTTATTTTTCCGTTGGAATTCAATTCATAAAGTTTATTTGAATTCACAGTAAAAATATCAAAATCAGGCGCAAGTTCAGCAGAATAAGGAACAGTAACTATATAAACGTTATCACCGGCCTTTTTAAAAGAACCGCTCGTAACATTTTTTACATCATCACTGGTTACAGCAAAAGAAACTAAAGTATGCGGAACATTCAATTCTTCAAAAGTTCCGGACATAGAATCCTTTCCGCCAATAGAAGCAGTTCCCATTGCATTCTGCGCATCAATGGAACCCAGCAAAGCCGCCGCCGGATAACCCCAAGTTTTTTCGCTTACCGCACGACCAAAAAATTCCTGGAACGAAAGACGACAGTCAACAGGTTTTCCGCCCATACAAGCAATTTTTGCCAAAGAAGAAAGAACCGCAGTTTGCGCACCATGCCAAGGCGACCATTCGCCAACACGCGGGTCAAAGCCAAAAGCCATCATGCTTACAGTTGAAGTTTCGTATGGACTAACAACAGGAATCTTTGCAACCATTCCAGCTTCCGGCGTACTCTGATATTTTCCGCCATAAGGAAACAAAACTGTAGAAGCACCGATCGAACCGTCAAAACGCTCTCCAAGACCGCGCTGCGAACAGCAGGCCAAATCATTCAAGTTTGCCATCCAAGCATTCTGCAAAGCCTTTTCACCGCCAACATCTTCCCGCTTTGCAAGTTCCGCTTTTACAGAATCCAAAGCATTTACAAGTGGAGAATCTTCCTGCGCGGCAGGACTTTCTATCAAAGCAACAGCTTCGTGATGAGCGCCGGCCGCATCCAAAAATTCGCGGCTCAAATCAACAATTTTCTTTCCGCGCCAGTTAATAACAAGACGATTTGTATCTGTTACATCAGCAACCTTTACAGCCTGCAAATTTTCCAATTCCGCCGCGCGAATAAATTTTTCAGCATCTTTAGCGCGAACAACAACAGCCATTCGTTCCTGACTTTCAGAAATTGCAAGTTCAGTTCCGTTCAAACCTTCATATTTCTTAGGAACTTTATCCAAATCAATATCCAAACCAGGCGCAAGTTCACCAATAGCTACAGAAACACCACCAGCACCAAAATCATTGCAGCGGCGAATCATAAGACTAACATCTTTATTTCTGAACAAGCGCTGAATTTTCCGTTCTTCTACGGCGTTTCCCTTTTGAACTTCAGCGGCAGCTGTAGAAACCGATTTTTCCGTGTGAACCTTAGAAGAACCAGTTGCACCTCCAATTCCGTCGCGACCAGTTCCGCCACCAACAAGAATAACAACATCACCGCTTTCAGGGCGTTCACGCATTACAGTATCAACAGGAGCAGCCGCAACAACCGCACCAAGTTCCATTCGTTTTGCCAAATAGCCAGGATGATAAATTTCTTCAACCTGACCAGTTGTAAGCCCAATCTGATTTCCGTAAGAACTGAAACCTTGCGCCGCTTCCCTACAAATCTTAATCTGCGGAAGTTTACCTTTTCTAGTTTCATTAAGCGGAACAGTAGGATCAGCCGCACCAGTTACGCGCATAGACTGATAAACCCACGAACGTCCAGAAAGAGGATCTCTAATAGCACCACCAATACAAGTAGCCGCTCCACCAAAAGGTTCAATTTCCGTCGGATGATTATGAGTTTCGTTTTTAAACATCAAAAGCCAAGTTTCTTTTTTGTCGCAAGGCTTTCCGTTTTCATCGCAAGTATAATGAACATCTATATAAATAGAACAAGCGTTATTCTCTTCGCTAACTTCAAGATTATCAAGTTTTCCATGCTTTTTAAGATATTTTATTCCAATAACAGCCATATCCATCAAACAAACAGGTTTGTCTGTTCTTCCAGCATACATTTCTGTTCGCATATCAGTATAGTTCTGCAAAGATTTTTTAAACAAAGAAGCATAAGGACCATCTTCAATTTTAATATCTTTAAGTTCCGTTAAAAATGTCGTATGGCGACAGTGATCAGACCAATAAGTATCCAAAACACGAATTTCAGTTTCTGAAGGATCACGTTTTTCGCCAATAAAATAACTTTGCAAAAATTTAATATCCGCAAAATCCATTGCCAGACCCATTTTTTTGCGGTAATTCTCAAGTTCTTTATCATTCCAGCCAATAAATCCATCAACAACAGGAATATCCTCCGGCTCTTCAGACTTGATTTCCAAAGTATCAGGAATTTTTTCATCATCAGTCAAACGGCTGTCAACAGGATTTATCAAATAATTCTCAATTTTTTTTACATCATCAGCAGAAATTTTTCCGCTCAAAACAACCATTTTTGCACAGCGCACGCGCGGTTCTTCTTTCAAAACCACAGCAGTAGAAGCCATACCTGCCCTAAGCAAACTCAAACATTGCTCGGCACTGTCCGCCCGTTGATCATACTGACCAGGCAAATATTCCCAAACAATAACAGTATCGCCGTCCGCAATTTCAACTTTATCATAAAAAACAAAATCGCTCTGAGGTTCACTAAAAATTCTAGTTGCAGCCGCCTTACCAACAGCCTCTCCAACATTTTCAACATCATAACGATTCAAATAACGAATTCCGGTAACGCCAGAAATTCCCAAAAAATTATTAATTTGCGACAAATAACTTTTAGCCTCGTTTTCAAAACCAGGCTTTCTTTCTACATATAAACGAAACATAATTTATATTATAAAGATAAACGAACGTACTTTCAACGCAATTCTCAATAACATCGCCCATAAAACAAACCTTTATGAACATTTATCCAATTCAAAATTTTATGGGCGCAAACGGAAATCGTAACGGGCTTTTCAGGGCTCTCGCTCGTTTCTCTCGCTTCGCCTACCGGCCGGCCGTCGCAAGCGCCGGCGCGCACCGCGCCCCTTTCAATCCCGCGCAAACAGATTCATCACAACTACAATTTTGCAAATTTTTAGTGGCAGTCTTTTTTTAGGGAAAACTCTATGCCGCGGGGCTGCAAGCAGTCCCGCGCAAATAGATTCATCACAACTATAGTTTTGCAAAAGCCGTAAGTATCAGATTTTCATTTCTTACGCAAAAAAAAAGCGCCGCTCAAAATGAACAGCGCTTTTTTTTAATAACACTCCCGCTCTTTGCAAAGCAAGGTGAACTTGTTCACCTTGGAAGTAAGGAAATACAGGAGGTATTTCCTTACGGATTTACCGTCGCCTTATATGCTGTAGTAATCTGTCCGTCTTCACCTTTTACAAATTCAATCATAACCGCAGATTTAATAGGGTTACGATTTTCATCAAAAGTGATATGACCTGTAACATAGTCTCCGTCAGTCTTTTCCAAAGCATCACGAACTTTTTCAACATCAAAAGTTCCGGCCTTTTCAATCGCATCTTTCAACATATATACAGAATCATAACCAAGAACTGCAAAAGCATTAGGCAATTTATTATATTTTGCGCTGAATGCCTTTACAAAATTCTGAACAACAGGTTCCGTAGAATCAGATGCATAATGATTTGAATAATATCCGTTCAAAACTTCTTCACCGGCTGTTGCAGAAAGACCATCCCATCCGTCCGCTCCAACAATCGGAGTGTTAATTCCCTGCGCCCTAAGCTGTTTAGCAATCAAAGCAACAGTTCCATAATAATCAGGAAGATAAACCACATCCGGATTTGCATTCTTAATCTTTGTAAGCTGAGCGTTAAAATCCTTATCACCAGTTGAATAAGATTCAAGAGCAACAACAGAACCGCCATTAGCCTTAAATGAAGCCTGGAAGTTTTCTGCAAGACCTACAGAATAATCATTTCCAACATCATAAAGAACAGCCGCTTTTTTTACCTTCAGGTTTTCGGCAGCAAATTTTCCGCCAACAGTTCCCTGGAACGGATCTATAAAACAAGCGCGGAAAATATAATTTCCGGCATCAGTAATTGCAGGTGCTGTAGCAGCAGGCGCAATCTGAATAACTTTGCTAGCCTGAGCCAATGTTGTAATAGCCTGAGTACATCCGCTAGTCAAAGAGCCAATAACATATTTTACACCGTCTTTTGTTATAAGCTTCTTAAAAGCGTTTACAGTCTTATCAGGAGAACCTTCATCATCTTCGCAAATAAATTCAACTTTTTTGCCGGCGATTCCACCTGCTGCATTAATTTCATCGATTGCAAGGTCAATACCGTTTTTACATTCAACGCCATATACAGCAACGCTTCCAGAAAGCGGAGCAACTCCACCAATTTTTACTGTATCACCAGCATTCTTTGAACATCCAGCCAAAGACAATGCCATAACCAAAACAGAAGTAAATCCAACAACTTTTTTCATAATTTCCTCCGAAAAATGAAAATATTTTCTATAAATATAAATTATTTCAGTATATTGTGGAAGAGCATAAAAAAACGACAGCCGCATGGACTGCCGTTTGTTATCGCTCTTAAACTTTACTATTTAGAATAGTATTCGATTACAAGGTTTTCCTTTACATCTACTGGAATTTCAGCACGAAGTGGTAAGCGTGAAAGTTTAGCACTAAAGCCATCAACATTCTTTTCGATATAATCAAGTTTTCCAGCTTTATCTTCAAGGAAAATTGCTTTCAATCCACCTGATTTCTGAGCTTTTTCGCTCAAAGCGATTGTCTGACCAACTTTTACAGAGAAAGAAGGAATATTTACTTTCTTTCCATCAACAGTAAAGTGTCCATGACTTACCATCTGGCGAGCCTGACGAATAGACTTAGCAAAACCAGCACGGTATACAAGATTATCAAGACGACGTTCCAAAAGAATAAGCAATTCATCACCAGTATTACCTGTTGCTCGAGCCGCCGCATCGAAATATCTTCTCATCTGTTTTTCAAGGATTCCGTAATAAGCTTTTACCTTCTGTTTTTCAATCAACTGAAGACCATATTCAGAAACCTTCTTTTTTTTAGCAAAAGCAGGGGAATTTGCTCTTTCCATTGCTTTAGGGTGTCCACATACGTTTACACCAAGTCTTCTACATTCTTTAAAACGAGGACTTCTTCTAGTAGCCATTTTATGCTCCTATTTAATTTTTTACTCTGCAGCTGGTGCAGATTCTTCAGCAGCCGGTGCTGATTTTGCCGCAAGTTTTGCAGCAGCTCTTTCTTTATTCTTCAAAGTTGCATTGCAAACTTTGCAGATATTTAAAGTATTACCGTCAACTTCTTTTTCATAAAGACATTTTACATCTGTCTTCTTACAGATAGGGCAAGTAGCTCTTCCGTGTGCCGGAAGCGAACGGATACCAGTTCCACGATGGTTCTTAGACATATCTTACTCCTTATCTGAAGTTTCTGCTTTAGGAGCAGATTCTTTTTTAGCAGTTGTTTTTTTAGCTGTAGAAGTTTTCTTTGCAGCTGGTTTCTTTTCTGCTGTTGCAGCTTTCTTTGCAGAAGCAGTCTTCTTTTCAGCAGTTTCAGCCGGTTTCTTTTCTTCAGCAGGCTTTGCAGCTTTCTTTGCTTTTGCGCCAGATTTTTTATCATCTTTTGCTTCAGAATCAAGCTTGTAGTCTACAAGTTCAAGAATAACCATATCAGCAGCATCGCCCTGACGGAAACCAATTTTAAGAACACGTGTATAACCACCATTGCGGTCTTTCATTCTAGGACCAATTTCAGTGAAAAGTTTGTTCAAAATCTTTTCATCAGCAATAAATTTTGCTACTTCACGACGGTTGTGAACTGAATCAACCTTACTTCTTGTAATTAATTTTTCAGCAGCCTTACGTACTTCAAGAGCCTTAGATTTAGTTGTAGTAATACGTTCAAATCTAAAAAGCGAAGTTACCATATTGCGTGACATTGCACGACGATGAGCTGTTGTGCGTGAAAGCGGATTAAAACCATTTCTATGATTCATCTGTTTCTTCCTTCTGCTTTGTTAAGTTGACAGAATTCTTAAGATGACTATAGTCAGTCATACCAAGCGTTAAGCCCCATTCCTGAAGCTTTTCTTTGATTTCTGTAAGACTCTTTTTTCCAAAGTTTCTTGTCTTAGCAATATCATCTTCTGTCTTTTTAGTTAATTCACCAATAGTGCGAATATTTGCATTTTTAAGACAATTTGAAGAGCGAACCGAAAGTTCAAGTTCTTCCACAGGAGTATTAAGAATTTCTTTTACTCTTGCATCATCTTCATTATCTTCATCACTACTAGCAATATCACTGTCATTAAAGTTTACAAAAATTGAAAAATGATCTTTTGCAATCTTTGCAGCTTCTGCCAATGCATCTTCAGGTGCAATTGTTCCATCTGTCCAAATTTCAAGAACAAGCTTATCGTAATCATTTCGCTGTCCTACACGACAAGGCTCAATAGCATATTTTACCTTTGGAACAGGAGTAAAAATCGCATCCATAGGGAGTGTACCAACAACTTCAATGTAATGTTCATTTACTTCAGCTGGAACATAACCTCGTCCAAGATCAACTTGAATTTCAATATCAAGTTTACAACCTTCCATCATTGTAAAGATAAGCATATCTTTAGTCATAACTTCAAGCTGATTTTCTTTAGCAAGGTCATCGCTTTTTATAACACCAGGTCCTTTAAATTCATAAAGGATTGTGTCCTGTTCAACATCGTTAGGAAGGCGCAATCGAATCTGTTTTAGACTATTGATGATTTCCAATGTATCTTCAGAAACATTAGGGATTGCTTCAAATTCACTAGAAATTACATGCGGAACATCATCTGCATCATACGAAGTAATGCGGATAGATGTAATCGCGTAACCCTGAATTGATGAAAGCAAAACTCGGCGCAAAGTATTTCCTACTGTAGTACCAAACCCTGTTTCAAAAGGATAAGCTGTAAACTTACCATAATTCGGATTAGTTTCAAGATGCTCAAAAGTAATACCTTTTGGTTTCTTAAAACCTTTAAGCAGATTTTTGCGAGCCATCAGAACTCCTCTTAAGGCTGAAAACTCAACCTCTATTTACATCAGTACAATTCGTTCAGACATTTCTGTCAAAACAGTCTGCCACTCACATCCGGCAGACAGGATTACTATCTTTTCACTTCCGTTACATACGGCGAGTTTTACGAGGACGGCATCCGTTATGAGGAATAGGAGTTACATCATGAATAGATTTTACTCTTAAACCCATAGCGCCAAGAGAACGGATAGCATTTTCGCGACCCATTCCTGGTCCTTTTACGTAAACATGTACTTCTCGCAAACCGTAACTTACTGCTTTCTGAACAGCTGTTTCTGCAACTGTCTGAGCAGCAAATGGAGTAGATTTCTTTGCTCCACGGAAACCAAGACCGCCTGATGATGCCCATGACAAAGCATTACCATTCAAGTCTGTGATTGTAACGATAGTATTATTAAACGTTGCCTGAATGTAAACATTACCTTCGTAAACGCTTTTCTTTTCCTTTCGTTTTTTAGCTGTAGCCATCAGTTTCCTCCGCCCTACTTCTTCTTATTAGCAACTGTCTTCTTCTTACCCTTGCGAGTTCTAGAATTAGTGCGTGTTCTTTGACCACGAACTGGAAGACCTCTCTTGTGTCTAAGACCGCGATAGCAGCCAATATCAATAAGGCGTTTAAGGTTAAGACCGATTTCTGAACGAAGACGACCTTCTACCTTGTAATTCTTATCCATGATATCACGAATAGCCGCAATTTCATCCTGAGTAAGATCGTTCGCCATTTTCATTGGATCAATCTTTGCTTCTTCAAGGATTTTTTTTGCCAAAGAATTTCCGATACCATAAATATAAGTTAAAGCAATACTTATGTGTTTATTTGGGATATCAACTCCCGATATTCGAGCCATCTGTTACTCCTTAGCCCTGTCTCTGCTTGTGTTTTGGGTTTGAACAAATGATACGGATAACTCCGTTTCTTTTGATAACCTTACACTTATCACAGATAGGTTTTACACTGGTTCGTACTTTCATAAAGACCCCCTGAGAATAGACATTCTCACCGAATCTTAGCACCTCGCAATGAGAGACAATTCGGTGAGAAATAATATACCATATATTCCCAATCTTTTTCTACTACTTAGAGCACGATTTTCTAAAGTTTTCTAAAGATTTCGTGATCTAATCTTACCCTTCTTTGTAAGTCCATCTTGATGGTGCATCTTAAGAAGCGCTTCTACTTGACTCATAGTATCCAAATCAACGCCAACCATAATGATAAGCGAAGTTCCACCCATCAACATTGCTACTGATTGCGGGAAATTGAACAATCTCTGAATCACAGACGGAATAACAGCGATAAACGCCAAGAACAAAGATCCAGGCAAAATAAGTCGGTTCAATATTTTTGTCAGGTATTCTTCTGTTTTATCAGTACTTACACCTGGAATAGATCCGCCATTCTCACGAATATTTTTTGCAATTTCAACAGGATTCAAAGTTACCTGTGTATAAAAATAAGCAAAGAAAATAATAAGAACGACCAACAAAACATTGTACCAAAGTCCGTTAGGTGTCAAAATCATAGAAAGACGAGTTATCCACCTAGCAGACTCCTTGCCGCTTCCCAAAGTAGAAACAAGCTGCAACGGCAATGTAAGAAGAGATGAAGCAAAAATCAAAGGAATTACGTTTGACGGATTTACTTTGAAAGGTATATAAGTGTTTTGACCACCATACATTTTTCTTCCAACAACACGTTTTGCGTAATGAACCGGAATTTTTCTTTCACCTGATTCTTCATAAATTACCAAAGCAATGATAGCAACAAACATTATCAGAACAACAATAACAAAAACCAACTGAATTTCGCCATCACTAACTTTTCTTACAAGTTCTGCAATCGCATTTGGAAGTCTTGCTACGATACCGGCAAAAATCATCATAGAAATACCATTGCCAATACCGTTCGCAGTAATCTGATCACCAAGCCATACTGTTACCATAGAACCTGTAGTAACAGTAAGCATAGCAAGCAAATTGAACTTCAAAACCGAATTCAGAACAATACATCCAGGAATAGAGCGGGCATAAACTGTAACAGCATAAGACTGAAGAATACATACAAAAACTGTACCGATTCTTGTCCATGTTGCCATTTTACGCTGCCCACCATCTTCCTGAACTGCACGTTTCAAACTTGGAAAAATAATCACGGCAAGCTGCAAAATAATCTGTGTAGAAATATACGGCATTACTCCCAACATAAAAATTGAGAAGTTTGAGAAAGCACCACCTACAAAGAAGTCCATATAACTAGCAAATGCATTCTTGTTCTGTGCAGCAAGATTGTTAAAATAATCAAACAAAACTGTTGCATCAATACCAGGAATTGTAAGTACACTTCCCAAACGGAAAATTGCCAAAATTAAGAATGTAAAGAGCATTCGCGAACGAATTTCCTTTACTCTAAACATATTTACAACTGGATTGCTTGCCATGTTCTACTCCGAAAACTTATTTAGATTCTTCAGCAGCAGCAACTTTTACGTTACCGCCAGCTTTTTCAATTTTAGCTTTAGCTGATTCAGAAACTTTATCTACATCAATAGTAAGTTTCTTTGTAACATCACCATTGCCAAGAATCTTAACAAGTGGAGAAGCTTTAGCCGAGATAAATCCTTTAGCAGCAAGAGTTTCTTTGTTTACAGTTTCGCCGTCTGCATATTTTGCATCCAACAAACCAACGTTAATACAAACAAATTCTTTCTTAAAAGGATAATTTGAAAATCCTCGGCGAGCAATACGTCTATAAAGAGGCATCTGACCACCTTCAAATCCTACATAAGGAATTGAAGAACCAGAACGCGACTGCTGACCTTTATTACCCTTACCAGCTGTTGTACCAAGTCCTGAAGAAGAACCTCGTCCAACGCGCTTCGGCTTTTTATTAGCACCCTTTGGTGCGCTAAGTACCGGATTGTATTCAGACATTATTTTGCCTCCTCTACTTTTACAAGATGAGCAACAGAAGCAATCATGCCCCGAACAGCATCATTATCGTTCTGCAATACAGAAGAATTGATTTTTTTCAATCCAAGGCTGCGAACTGTGGCAACTTTAGCAGGTTTCTGTCCGATTGTACTTTTTACAAGCGTAATCTTTAACTGTTTAGCCTTTGCCATAATTACCCCCACAATTCATCAAGAGTCTTTCCGCGCGCTGCCGCAACTGCCTTTGCATCCATAAGATTTTCAATTGCATTGAAAGTTGCGCGAACAACGTTTACAGAAGAACTTGAGCCCAATGATTTAGAAATAACATCTGTAATTCCTGCTGCATCCATTACCGAACGAACGGCACCGCCAGCTTTTATACCAGTACCGGCACAAGCAGGCTTTAAGAGAACAGAAGAACTCTTGTATTTTCCAATAATTTCATGTGGTAAAGTACCATTTTTCATTGACATTGTAACAAGATTTCTCTTGGCATGGTCAATGCTCTTTTTAATAGCTTCAGAAACATCATTGGCTTTACCAAATCCGTATCCTACGCGACCTTTTTGATCACCAACAACAGTAAGTGCAGAGAAAGACATTCGGCGTCCACCTTTTACAGTCTTTGCAGTTCTGTTAAGAGTTACAAGTTTTTCAACAAACTCTTTTGGTTCTTTATCAAAATTCTTGCGTTCCATTTTAACTCCTAGAACTCAATTCCAGCACTACGAGTGCCGTCTGCAAGGGCTTTTACAACACCATGGTAAAGATAACCGTTTCTGTCAAAAACAACCTTAGTAATCTTTTTATCCTTAAGGCGTGCTCCAAAAGCTTCACCGAGTTTCTTTGCTCCTTCAGTATTTGGCTTAAGAGCTTCGAATTCTTTTTCCAATGTAGAAATTGAAGCGAGCGTCTTACCCTCGTCATCATTAATAACCTGAACAGAAAGATTCTTGTTAGAACGAGTTACTGTCATACGAGGACGATCAGCCGTTCCATAAACAGTCTTTCGAATATGAACCTTTCTGTGAAGGCGCTTTCTGTCTTTATCATTTAATTTCTTAAACATAGCGGCCTACCTTATTTAACACCAGTTTTACCAACTTTACGTCGGATAACTTCAGTATCGTAGCGAATACCCTTTCCTTTATAAGGTTCAGGCATTCTGAGCTTACGAATCTGAGCACTAAATTCACCAACCTGCTGCTTATCAATACCAGTAATTATAACATTACCATTAGCATCAGCAGTTACAGTAAGACCTTCCGGAATTGTTACAAAGAAATCGTTTGAATATCCAAGGTTCAACATAAGAATTTTACCCTGAACTTCAGCACGATAACCAACACCAGTAATAATCAACTTTTTTGTGAATCCTGTTGTTACACCAGTAACCATATTATGAATAAGATTTCTGTAAAGACCATGGAATGCATTTGCCTGCTTAGAATTACCAGCCTGCATTACATCTACATTTCCGTCTTTTACTTCAACATTAACATTGTTACCAATTTCCTGTTTAAGTTCACCCTTTGGGCCTTTTACAGTTACAACACCATTTGCAACAGTAACTGTTACTCCAACTGGAATAGTTACAGGAAGTTTACCAATTTTTGACATTTCTTCCTCCTAATTACCAAATAGAGCAGATCAACTCGCCGCCAACCTGTTTTTCAGTTGCTTTCTTACCAGTTGTAATACCAGCAGAAGTTGAAACAATGATTGTACCGTATCCATTGAATACGCGTGGCAAATCTTTATACCCAGAATAAACTCGACGTCCAGGTGTAGAAATCTTCTTAGCACCATGGATTACAGGATTATTGCTGTCATCATACTTCAAGATAATACGGATAACAGAGTGTCCGTCTTCCTGAACCTTCTTAAAGTTTTTGATATATCCTTCAGTCTTCATAATCTTTACGATTTCAAGCTTAAGCTTAGAAGCAGGAATATCTACTTTTTCGTGGCGGGCATTAGCCGCATTGCGAACCTTAGTGAGCATATCTGCTACTGGATCTGATGCACTCATTTCTATTCTCCTACCACTCTACCAAGATGATTTTGTGACGCCTGGAAGAAGGCCTTCACTTGCTAATTTGCGGAAACAAATACGACACATCTTATATTTACGCAAATATCCACGTGGACGTCCGCAAATCTGACAGCGACTATACTGTCTTGTTTCATACTTCTGTTTGCGAGCGGCTTTAATGATCAATGATTTCTTAGCCATGTATCCCTCACTCTACTTACGGAATGGCATGTTGAATTTAGCAAGCAAAGCTTTAGCTTCAGCATCAGTCTTTGCGCTAGTTACAAAAGTGATATTCATACCAGCAACCTTTGTGATTTTATCAAAATCAATTTCTGGGAAAATCAACTGTTCTGTAACACCAACAGAGAAGTTTCCATGTCCATCAAAACCTGTGGCTTTGATTCCACGGAAATCCTTAATTCGTGGGAACGCAACGTTAATAAGTCGGTCCAAAAATTCATACATAATTGTTCCGCGCAATGTAACCATTGCACCCACTTCATTGCCCTCACGCAACTTAAAGTTAGCGATACTCTTTTTTGCTTTTGTTTTAACAGCTTTTTGACCTGTAATCTGAGTCAAGTCATTAACTGCGGCATCAAGGAGTTTCTTATTTGTGAGAGCTTCGCCAACACCCATACTTACAACGATTTTCTTCAATACAGGAACCTGCATTGGAGTTGTGTAGTTAAATTCTTTTACAAGCGCTGGAGCGATTTCGTCTTTATAGACTTTCTTAAGCCGAGGTACGTAATTAGCCATTACAGTGTTTCTCCACATTTACGGCAAACGCGAACTTTCTTGTCCCCGTTGAATTTGTAACCAATTTTTACAGGACGACCGCATTTTTTGCACACGATTCCTACATTAGAAATATTAAGCGGTGCTTCAATTTCTACGATTCCACCCTGATCCTGCTGGCTACGCTTTTTCATTGCCTTTTTTACAATATTAACACCAGATACGATTACTGCATCTTTTTTAGCGATAACGCGAACAACAGTTCCGCGTTTTCCCTTATCTTTACCTGCAATAACTTCTACAGTGTCATCTTTACGGATCTTAAACTTCTTTTCCATAACAATAACCCCTTAAAGAACCTCTGGAGCCAATGATACGATTTTCATGAAATCTTTATCACGAAGCTCACGAGCTACAGGTCCAAAGATGCGCTTTCCCTTAGGATTTTTATTTTCATCGACAATAACACAAGCGTTATCATCAAAACGAATATAAGTTCCATCAGGTCTACGATATTCTTTCGCTTGTCGTACAATTACAGCTTTCTGAACATCACCTTTTTTAATTGTTGATGTTGGAATAGCATCTTTAATTGCAACAACTACAATGTCGCCAATTCCGGCATAACGGCGGTGTGTTCCGCCAAGTACCTTAATGCACTGAGCAATTTTAGCACCGGAGTTATCAGCAACTGTCATACATGACTGCATCTGAATCATAATTTTACTCCTTATACCTTATTTTGCACGTTCAACAATTTCAACAAGACGCCAAGCCTTATTTTTGCTAAGCGGACTGTTTTCCACGATTCGAACAGTATCACCAATGTGAGCATCGTTCTTTTCATCATGGGCCATATACTTCTTTGATCGAGTAACATATTTCTTGTAAAGACGATCCATTTTCTTTGTTGTAACAGTTACAACGATTGTTTTATCCATCTTATCACTTGTAACAAGACCAACAAATTCTCGTTTCTTTGGAGTCTCTACAGTCTGAACAGTATTTTCTGCCACGGTTCAGCTCCTACTTATTTTCTTCAGCAGATTTTTTCTGCTGAATGAAAGTATTCAAACGTGCAATTTCACGACGCATTGTACGTTTCTGCATTGGGTTATCTACATGAGAAACAACCATTTTGAAACGGAGATCCATGTATTTTTTCTTAAGCTCATCACGCTTTGCAACCAATTCAGAATAAGATAATTCTTTATCAGTCTTTTTCTTTGATTCAGCCATCTTATTCCTCCTTAATCCTGTGTAGGCTTATAAACAACTTTTGTGATAATTGGAAGTTTGTCACCAGCAAGTTCAAGCGCTCTATGAGCAAGTTTCTGGTCAACTCCACCAACTTCAAACAAAATCATTCCAGGTTTGATAACAGCTGCCCAAGATTCTGGTGCACCTTTACCCTTACCCATACGAACTTCAGCAGGTTTTTTAGAAATCGGCTTATCTGGGAAAACACGAATCCAAACCTGACCCTTTCGATCAAGCGTTCGGTTAATAGCAACACGAGCTGCCTCAATTACACGAGCACTTAACCATGTAGGTTCCATTGCAACAAGAGCAATGTTACCGAAGTCAATAAAATTGTCGCGAGTAGCATTACCTTTTTCTCTACCACGCTGCACCTTTCGGTGTATAACTCTTTTAGGACTTAATGGCATAGCCTAGCTCCTTTCCTTAGCAGAAGGTTCTGATTTTTCAGCTTTTTCAGTTTTAGCAGCTGACTTTGCTGTTTTTTCTGATTTAGCTGATTTTTCAGCCTTATCTGCTGGACGCTGTGCACGTTCACGGCGCGGCTTGCGAACAAGCTGACCCGCATCTTCGTTCTGTTCAACACCATAGTTCATTCCGTTGTAAACCCATACTTTTACACCGATTTTTCCGTATGCAGTATGAGCTTCGTATGTACTATAATCAATATCAGCACGAAGTGTGTGAAGCGGAACACGTCCTTCCTTATGCTCTTCAGTTCTTGTCATTTCAGCACCGCCAAGACGACCTGAAAGACGAATCTTAATACCTTGCGCTCCAGAACGCATTGCATTGCTTACAGCCTGTTTCAAAGCCTTGCGGAATGAACCATGACCAGCAAGCTGCCGACCAACATTCTGTGCAATCAAACTTGCATTTACATCTGCACGTTTAACTTCTTTAATCTTGATCTGAACTTTTTTTGTAAGCTGCGCCTGAATATCAGCACTAATCTTTTCGATTGTAGCACCCTTTAAGCCGATGATTACACCAGGGCGAGCAGTGTGAATAACAATTGTTACACGCTGCGGATGACGTACGATTTCAATTTCAGCAATATCAGCGTTTTTGCATTCAGGAAGATCCATAACCATCTTTCTAAGTTTTACATCTTCAAGAACAAGGTCTGCATAATCACGAAAATCTGCATACCAACGTGACTGCCATGTTTTGTTCACGCCTAAGCGCAAACCGATTGGATTAACTTTCTGACCCACTTTATTCCCCCGCCTTCTCGTCTACGATGACGGTAATATGACACATACGTTTCAAAAGCTGATCTGCACGACCACGCGCACGGAACCAAACTCTTTTAAGCCTTGGACCTTCATCAATTCTAATTTCTTTTACGTAGAGCATATCTTCATCAAGCTTATTGTTCACATTCAGCGCATTTGCAATTGCTGATTTCAAAGTTGCACTAATAAGACCAGCACCTTTCTGTGGCATATTAGCAAGAATTGCCTGAGCTTTTGTAACAGGCTGCTGATTAACAAGCTTTGCAACTGGGCGAACCTTAGTTGGAGAAGCAATAAGGAACTTTGAAGTGGCTACATAACCTTTCTTTTCAGCCATAATATCCACCTTTATTTACCTGCCGAAGCAGTTTTATCTGTACCACCATGGCCTCTGAAATTACGCGTAGGAGCAAACTCGCCGAGTTTATGACCAACGAGATTTTCTGTAACGTATACAGGAATCCATGATTTACCATTATAAACAGAAATAGTATTGCCTACCATTTCAGGTATGATTGTAGAGCAGCGAGAATATGTTTTTATCATTTTCTTTTCTGCTTCTTTATTCATTGCTGAAACCTTTTTGTAAAGTGATTTTTCTACAAAAGGTCCTTTTTTAACAGATCTTGACACCGTTATCTCCTATGCGACTACTTCTTGCGACGTGAAACAATGAAATTGTTAGACGGCTTTCTCTTGTTACGAGTTTTGTAACCCTTACAAGGCTGTCCCCAAGGAGTAACAGGGTTACGACCTTTACCAGCACCTTCACCACCACCAAGCGGGTGATCAACCGGGTTCATAGCCATACCACGAACTGTAGGGCGAATACCAAGCCATCGTTTATGTCCTGCTTTTCCAAGCTGAACATTCATATGTTCTTCGTTTCCTACAACACCAACAGTTGCATAACAGCGACCATTAACCTTGCGCATTTCTCCAGATGGAAGCCGAACAATAACATAAATACCTTCGCGACCAGCAATCATAGCACTTGCACCAGCAGATCGAACCAACTGTCCGCCCTGACCAAGTGTCAACTCAATGTTATGAATTGTGAATCCGACAGGAATATTATCAAGCGGCAAAGCATTTCCTACTGTAGGAGTTGCATTTTCGCCAGACATAATCTTCTGTCCAACTTTCAAACCTTTTGGCGCAATAATATAACGTTTGTCACCATCAGCATAGTAAATCAAAGCAATATTTGCACTACGGTTAGGATCATACTCAATTGTTTTTACAGTTCCTGGAATACCGTGTTTATTTCGTTTGAAATCAATCTCACGATAGCGTCTTTTGTGACCGCCACCCTGATGACGTACAGAAATACGACCACCCTGACCGCGTCCACCATTAGACTTCTTTCCTGACACCAAAGTTTTTTCGGGTCTATCGGCTGTCAGTTCTTCTCTTACCAAGTCAACGCGTCCGCGTGTACCTGGAGTTATCGGCTTATATACCTTAAGAGCCATTTTATTTCCCCTTAGTTAATGTAATTATACGCCTTCAAATGCCGCGATTGTTTCACCGTCAGCAATGCGTACAATTGCTTTCTTGTATGAGCTTGTGCGACCAGGTTTACCACGAAGTCTTTTCATCTTGCCCATAACATTAATAGTAGTGCAGTCAACAACTTTTACATTGAAAAGTTTTGCTACAGCTTCTTTTATTTCTGTTTTTGTTGCAGCAGGCAATACCTTGAAAACATATTTATTCTGTCCACGAAGGTCATTTGCTTTTTCTGAAACAACAGGCTCAATAAGAATATCAGAATAATTCATTATTTAGCCTCCTTTTCTTCAGCATAAAAATCTGAAAGGTTTTTAACAGCAGATTCAAGAACCACAACTTTTCTAGCATAGAACAAATCATGAGCTCTAAGACGATTAAAAGCCAAGAAAGAAACGTTAGGAAGATTTCTTCCAGACTGTTTAATTTTTGCATCATCATCTTTAAGAACAATCACAGTTCTTTCGCCGTTTACAAAATTGTTAAGAATCTTTACAAGATCCTTTGTTTTACCGCTTTCAACAGTAAAATCTTCTACTACTGTAAATCTATCGCTCTGAGCCTGCATACTGAGGATTGATTTAATAGCAAGGCGCTTTGCTTTTTTCGGCATTGCATAGCTATAATCACGTGGTTTAGGTCCAAAAATTGTACCACCGCCAACCATAAGTGGAGATTTCTTATCACCACGGCGGGCATTACCAGTTCCCTTCTGCTTATAAGGCTTAGCATTGCTACCATGAACTTCTGAACGAGTTTTTGTACAAGCTGTACCAACACGCATATTAGCAAGTTCATTTGTAATAGCATAGTAAATAACATCATCATTTACTGGAAGACCGAATACTTTGTCATCAAGCGTGATTGTACGCAGTTCTTTTCCAGAAGTTGAATATACTTTCTTTTCCATATCCTATCTCCTAGCTCTTTTTCACTGCGGACTTCACGATAAGTGTGCAGTCTCTTACACCTGGAACAGCACCGCGAACCAAAATAATATTCAGTTCCGGATCAATTTTAACAACTTTAAGATTCTGAACTGTAACTTTTCTGAATCCCATATGTCCCGGCATTTTGATATTCTTAAAACAATGTCCAGGGGTTGTACAAGCACCTGTACCACCAGCTTCTCGATGGAATTTAGAACCGTGAGTAGCGCGTCCACCATGGAAGCCCCATCTCTTCATAACGCCCTGAAATCCCTTACCTTTTGATGTAGCAGTTACATCCAAGAAACGTGTTCCTTCGAACAATTCCAAACCAACAGAATCGCCAACTTTAACTTCCGAGTCAAAATCGCGGAATTCTTTCAAAGTACGTTTCGGTGAAACGTTTTCCGGGAAAATGCCTGCATATGCTTTATTTGCCTTGCCAGACTTCAAATCGTCTACGCCAAGAACAACAGCATCATATCCGCATGTTTCCTTTGTTTTAGTAGCAACAACAGTGTTCGGATCAACGCGGATCACAGTAACAGGTGTTAAGTTACCGGCTTCGTCGAATACCTGTGTCATTCCTACTTTTTTTGCAATCAGACCTTTCATTCTGATAACTCCTAATTGGACTTTCGTCCTTTTTTATTGGCCGCCAACCCAGATCCGGAGGGTCCGTACCTTATTTTTCAGCAGTTTAATAAACTACTGTTTAATTTCTACTGCAACGCCTGCAGGAAGTTCCAATTTCATCAATGATTCCATAACATCTGTTGATGGATTCAAGATGTCAATAAGACGCTTGTGTGTTCTCATTTCAAACTGTTCACGTGACTTTTTATTTACGTGAGGTGAACGAAGAACTGTCACCTTATTGATTCTTGTAGGAAGCGGGATAGGACCCGAAACCTTAGCACCGGCTTTCTGAACAGCCTGAACAATAGCTTTAGCACTCTGATCGATCAGCTCAACATCAAATGCGCGAAGTCGAACTCGAATCTTTCCATTAGCCATGAATTTATCCTCCAAGGAGAAACAGATGTCTAAAACAAGAATCTTCTTATTTTAGACACCTTTTCGCCTATAAACTACTCGATAATCTTTGTAACCTGTCCAGAAGCGATTGTGTGACCGCCTTCACGGATAGCAAGTTTAAGACCTT
>CAYXDA010000011.1:0-27679 GCA_964463615.1 uncultured Treponema sp. | reverse complement strand
TGACTAATCTGGGTATTAGTTACATTGTAACAAAAAAATATTTTACCAGAGGAAATGCAGTGAACGGCAGTCAGGTTAAAATTGATCATGTAAACAAATCTTTTGGAGATTTTATTGCACTTAATGATGTAGACTTTACAATTAAGCCAGGAGAATTTTTTTCTTTATTGGGACCGTCCGGATGCGGAAAAACGACTCTTTTAAGAATTATCGCAGGTTTTGAAGTTCCTGATGAAGGTGCGGTTCTTTTTGACGACAAAAATGTAGTAGGACTTCCGGCAAACAAAAGACATTCGAACACTGTTTTTCAGACGTATGCGCTTTTTCCGCACATGAATGTTTATGACAACATTGCTTTTCCGCTTAAACTGCGAAAAATTGACAAGAAAACGATAGATGAAAAAGTAAGAAAATATGTTCATCTTGTTCAGCTTGACCAGCATATTTACAAAAAGCCGAACCAGCTTTCCGGCGGACAGAAGCAGCGTGTTGCAATTGCGCGCGCGCTTATCAACGAGCCGAAAGTTCTGCTTTTGGATGAACCGCTTTCTGCGCTGGATGCAAAATTGCGCTCCAGCCTTCTGATTGATTTGGACAATCTGCACGATAAAATCGGAATCACTTTTATTTATGTAACCCACGACCAGAGCGAAGCTCTTGCTGTAAGCGACAGAATTGCCGTTATGAACGCGGGAAACGTTCTGCAGGTTGGAACTCCGTTTGAGATTTACGAAAGTCCGGCAACTCAGTTTGTTGCGCAGTTCATCGGTGAAACGAATCTTTTTGAAAGTACGGTTGTCCAGTGCGAGGAATACAAGGTTCCCGGCAAACCTGACATTGAACATATGGTTACGCTTAACACGCCGGCTTTGGGAATGCAGGCCAAACTTACCGGCGAAACTGCGGCTACTCGTGAAGAGGACAAAAATATTCTTGTTACGGACTTTGAACATACTGATGCGGGACAAAAAGTCGCGTTCACTGTGCGCCCGGAAAAAATCAGGATTACGCGCGAAGAGCCGGCTTTTGCTGGTCGCAAGGATATAAATGTTTTCAAGGGAATTGTTGAAGAGCCGATTTACACCGGTTTTCAGTCTAAATTTTATGTTCGGCTGGAAAACGGAACGATTGTAAAAGTTTTTAAGCAGCACACAAACTATCTTGATGATGGTCCGGAAATTCAATGGAAAGACACTGTTTATATTTCTTGGTCCGCAGAAGACGGATACATTGTTGAAGACATTAACAAGTAGAAGGTGCAATCATGAAAAAATCTGAACAGGAAAAAGAGCAGCCGCCTGCTGTAAAAAAATCAGAAGGTAACTGTCCTGAAAAGTCTATAAAAAAATCTTTTTTGCTGCGTCTGACAGAAAAAGCCAGGAATGCGCAGATGAGCGCAAAAGCGGGAAAACGCAATCCGGGGCCGTCATACGCTTGGCCTATGGGAATCTGGTTTTCTATATTTTTTGTAATTCCGCTTGCAATTATTCTTTGCTACTCTTTTATGAAGCGCGATATGTTCGGCGGCGTTATTCACGAATTTTCGCTGAGCGCCTATAAAAAAATGTTCAGCAGCGCGTATGGTCTTATTTTTCTGCGAACGTTGTGGATGTCTGCGCTTTCAACGTTTATTTCAATTTTAATCGCAATTCCTTGCGGATATGCGATTGCGCGAAGTCGCCATCAGACAGTACTTTTGATTCTTGTAATTATTCCGTTCCTTACAAATTCTCTTATAAGAATTTTTGCCTGGATGTCTATCTTGGGACAGAACGGACTGCTGAACGGAATTTACCATTTCTTTTTTAATATTGTTCATTCAATAAAAAAAGACGGAGCGATTTTTGAACCGCACAAATTCATGTACACAAAAACTGCAGTAATTCTTGTAAGCATATATATGTATCTTCCTTATGCGATTCTGCCTATTTTTACTTCCGTGGACAGATTCGATTTTTCTTTGCTAGAAGCGGCGCGCGATTTGGGAGCAACAAAACCGCAGTCTATGATAAAAATTCTTATTCCTGGAATTAAGAGCGGAATTATAAGCGCACTAATCTTTACGTTCATTCCGATTTTTGGAAACTATACAGTTCCGCAGTTAGTCGGTTCTACAGAAAGTTATATGCTGGGCAATATTATTATGGATCAGATAAACAAAGCAAGAAACCTTCCTCTTGCATCTGCATTCAGCGTTCTGCTTACAGTTGTAAGTATGCTTGCAATTCTTGGCATGCTTATAAGCGAAAAACAGGATGAAAAGCTGAAAAAAACAACTGCAAGAGAAGAATCTGGAATTTTATCTAAATAAGGAGCGCAAAAATGGATTTTTTGGTTTCTGTAATTTTATCTATACTTAAAAAGAACGGACGGCAAAAATCGGAAAACCACAGGCATGCAAAACGTTATTGGAAAAAACACGCGCCTGTTTTCAGTTTTTCTAAAACAGTTCTTTTTGTTGCGCTGGTTTTTCTTTTCATTCCGCTCTTTGTTATTATTTTTTACTCTTTTAACGAGTCAAAAGGTTCTGAATTTACAAATTTTTCATTCCACTGGTATGAAGAATTGCTTTTTAATTCCGGAAGACTTTGGATGAGTCTTTTATACAGTACGATTGTAGCGCTGGTTTCGGCTTTGCTGGCTACTGTTTTAGGAAGCCTTGCGGCTATAGGCGTAAGCTGGTACAGATTTTTCGGACGCAATTATATTCAGTCTGTAAGTTTTTTACCGATGGTTCTGCCGGAAGTAATTATGGGCGTTTCGCTTCTGATTTTTTTAAGCGGAATCCATATGAACCTTGGACTTGCAACTATTATTATTGCGCATACAACTTTTTGTCTTCCGTTTGTTTATCTTATGGTAAGTGCGCGAGTTGACGAATTTGACTATTCCATTATTGAAGCAAGCCACGATCTGGGTGCAACAGAAAAGCAGACGCTTTGGCTGGTAATTATTCCGGCAATTCTTCCCGGCATTCTAAGCGGATTTATGATGAGCGTTACGATGTCTATTGAAGATTTTGTTATCACTTCGCTGGTAAACGGAAACGTAGAAACTTTGCCTATTTACGTTTACAATATGATCCGGCACGGAGTAAGCCCTGTTATAAACGCACTGAGCTTTGTTCTTATAATTATTATCTGTCTTACAGCAATTGCGCTGCGCAAGGGATTAAAATCTTTTGCGGCGGCTCATTAATAAAAAGGGACTTTCTGTTCCGCAAACTTTTATTTTTGGAGGGCTGATTTCATGAAAATCACTTCTAAAATTTTTTCTGCTGCATTTTGTTGTCTTGCAGCGCTTGGTCTTGTTTCTTGCGAAAAGAAACAAGTTTTAAAGCTTTACAGTTGGACATATTACACTCCGACTGATGTAGTTGCAGCATTTGAAAATGATTTTAACTGCAAAGTTATTGTTACTGAATACGATTCAAATGAAACTATGTACAACAAACTTGTAAACGGCGGAGCAAAAAGTTTTGATATTGTAGTTCCTTCACAAGATTTTGTTTCTATCATGATAAAAAAAGGAATGCTGCAGCCGATTGACCAGGAAAAATTTACAAACAGAGATAAAATCAATCCTAAAGTTCTTGAAAAAATCAATTACGACCCTGATATGACTTATGCAGTTCCATATTATTTTGGTGCCGCAGGAATTTCTGTGAACAAGAAAAAAATTCCAGGCGGAAATTACGAAAGAACATGGAATATTTTTGCAGACGAAAAATTCAAAGGCCATGCTTCTATGATGGACGATTACCGCGAAGTTATTGGCGATGCCCTTAAATACAAAGGTTACAGCGTTTGCACAAAAAATGAGGATGAACTTAAATCTGCAGTTAATCTTATAAAAGAAAAATGGCTTCCGAATATTGTAAAATTTGATGCGGAAGGTTTCGGAAAAGACTTTGCACGCGGAGATTTGTGGCTTTGTCAAGGTTATGCAGAATGCGTTTTCGGAGAAGTTCCGGAAGAAGAATGGAATGAAACAATTGACTTTTTCATTCCGGAAGATGGCGGTCCGTCTTATTTGGACAGCATGTGCATTCTTAAAGATTCCAAAAATGTTTCGCTGGCAACAGAATTCATCAATTACATACATCGTCCTGAAAATTACGCAAAATTCCTGGATTTCTTCCGCTTTCCGGATTATGTGAACCTTGAAGCAGACAAATACAGAACTACAACTCCTATGTATCCTGCCGAGATAATGGACAAGTGCGAACTTAAAAACGATTTGGGCGACTGGCTTGACAAATATTATTCAGAATGGGAATCACTTCGTATTTTAGCGAACTAAAACTCATTTAAGTTTTTGCATAACCAACAAATTGCCTGCGGACGATTTCGGCGTATAGAACTACTTTTTTGTTTCCTGCAGGCAATTTTTATTTGTTGTCAGATAAAATTTTAAACACGTTGATGTTATAATATTTTTTTTTGACAAATTTACTGTTCAATTATAAAATGTTGTTATGAATGAACAGGATTTTTCTTCAATTCTTAATGCGTTTTCATCACCTATCCTGATTGCAAAACCGATATTCAATGATTCGAATTCTAAAATAATAGATTTTGACTTTATTTTCTGTAATGATTCTTTTTCAAAAACTGTAAACACAAAACTTCTTAAATATAAAAAATTTTCAGAATTTGAAACTTTACTGAATCATACTGTTCCTTGGATTGATTTAGCCGAAAAAGCCCTTCGGGGAATTGTTGTGGAGCCGATTGATTATTATTCAACTATAAGCAATGCTTGGTACAAGCTTCAGTTCAGAGGCGCTCCGGACAATCTTGTCGTTATAAATCTTGAAGACATAACAGAAAAGAAACTTCAGGAAAAAAAGCTTAGAGAAACCGCTTTTCATGATTCTCTGACTTCTCTTCCGAACAGAAATGAATTCAACGAAGAGTTTCCGCATATGCTTGAAACTGCGGAATTTTCCGGCAATAAACTAGGTCTTTTGCTTATAAACATTGACAACATAAAGAATATAAACGATGCTAAAGGTCATATTGCCGGCGATGAAATCATAAAAAAGAGCGCGAATATTCTTTCGCAGTTTCCAAGCACAATCGTAAGCGCATACAGATTCGGCGGTGATGAATTTCTTGCAGTAATAAACAGCAACAGCAATGCGGATTCAATTATGAATGTTTCAGATACAATTCTTGAAGCGTTTATGATGCATGAAATAAGCGTTTCCGGTGGAATTTCGATATATCCTGACAATTCGTGCGACAAAGAGGAACTTTTGCGATTTGCGGATATTGCGATGCATTCTGCAAAAAAGAACGGAAAAAATCAGTTTCAGTTCTTTAAAATTGATATGCAGCGTGGTTTTATTCAAAAAATGAACATACAGAACAGAATGACACAGGCGATTCTTTCCAGTTCATTTTCGCTTTCCTACCAGCCTCAATTCGATGTAAAAACATGCAAACTGCGCGGTTTTGAAGCTCTTATCCGCTGGCACGACGAACAATACGGACAAATTCCGCCTTCTGTTTTTA
The DNA here is from genome assembly GCA_964463615.1 of uncultured Treponema sp. Taxonomy (GTDB): domain Bacteria; phylum Spirochaetota; class Spirochaetia; order Treponematales; family Treponemataceae; genus Treponema_D. The sequence goes on along the minus strand of CAYXDA010000011.1, from coordinate 22,160 downwards.
TTCCGCTTGCAGAAGAATGCGGTTTGATACTTCCTATAGGAACTTGGGTATTAAACACAGCATTTTCCACTTTAAAACACTGGCAGACTAAATTTGATTTTAAGGGCGTTATTTCTGTAAATCTTTCACCGATTCAACTGAAACAGCCTGATATTATTTTTGAAATTCAAAAACTTCTGAAAATGCATCGTCTTGACCCAAAATCAGTGGAAATTGAAATTACAGAAGGCGTAATGATTGACAACATGGATGATGCCATTTCAAAACTGAAGCAACTGAAAGATATCGGATTCAGAATTTCTCTTGATGACTTTGGAACCGGCTACTCTTCTCTTAGTTATTTACAGATGCTTCCGCTGGACACGTTAAAAATAGACAAGTCGTTCATAAATGATATCACTTCAAAAAATGGAATTCAGGCGAATATAACAAATTCGATTATAACAATGGTTTCCAATATGGGGCTTGATACGATTGCAGAAGGTGTTGAACAAACAGACCAGTTCGATTTGCTGAAAAAGTTCAAGTGCAACATAATCCAGGGATTTCTTTTGGGCAAACCTATGAGCAAAGAGCGCTGCGAAGAATACCTTGCAGGAAACAAAGAAGTTCTTTTGAATATGTCAACATCGCTGATTGAATAGCAAAGAACATTTTTTTTCGTTTTTGTTATTCATCCATCAGCGTGATTTCCACGCGGCGGTTTCTTGCACGGCCTGCTTCCGTTGAATTTGAAGCGACCGGTTCCGAAGCGCCTTTTCCCTGTGTGAAAATACATTTTGGAGCGCGGACTTTTAATTCAGAAAGATAATGCGCAACAGAAGCGGCGCGTTCTTCGGAAATAATCTGCTGGTTGCGGACCGTTCCGCGATTTGCACAATGCCCCGTAACAAGAATGTCGTTGTCAAACCCTTTTAATATTTCTGCAATCCGTGAAAGTTTTTCTTTTTCCTGCGGAATAAGTTCCGCTGAATCCGGCAGAAACTGAATATTTTCAATTGAAATTGTAAGTCCCTTTTCGCCTTGCTTTACATCAACGTTTTCAAGACCAAGATTGTTCAATGTTTCTGTAATTTTTTCAAGATTTTCCTGTGTAGCCGCACGTTTGAATTCCGTAACCTCTGCATGTGCTGTTCCGGTAAAAAGAATTTGGTCTCCCAAATAAGTTTCTATCATAATTCTGAATTCTTCTGAATAATGACCAATTGTTCCGCGCTCATTGTCCCAAAAAACAGTCTGATTTGAATAACCTTTTGTAATATGCGGCAAATTTCCGTAATTCTGATTATATGCGGAAACATTCGGGCTTTCAAAATAAAGTTTGTAAAAAATATTTATTTCGCTAAGAGTTTTTCCGCTCTCATCTGTTGTATCACCAACGTATTCATATTCAGCAACAAACGGAACTTTAAACGGCTTTTGAATATTAAAAGTACGGCGCAGATCGTGAGCTTCGTGTCCTTCCGCCTGCCATGTGTCGCCGGGTTTTATTTTGTATTCCGGAAAAACAGGAACATCACGGACAGTCGGCATAAAATAAATGTCATCGATTGTGTATTTTCCGTTTGTATTGCGCTTGAAAACGCTTTTATATTCTTCGCCCCAAGTGTAGTTACCGCCAAAAATATTATTTCCGGCAGTAACACTTTCTGAAGTCATAAAAACTGCGCTGCAAGTTCCGCTCCCGTCTTCGGAAATATCTGTGACTTCGCTTGAAATACGGTTCAAAATAACAGATCTGTGATTCAAAAGTCCGTTCAGATAAACATCTTCATTGACGGTAGAAATAATGCGGCTTTTATCATCCTTATTGAATTTAAACTTAAAAAGTTTAGAGTCCTGCGAAAATGCACAAAAAAACATTGCGCTAAAAACTGCAAGTGCAAATTTCTTTTTCATAAAAACTCCCGTAAAGACAAAAAGTCGAATTTTCCCCCGCCGTGAAAAGTTCAAATTTATCCGTTGATAACGTTCTTTATAGCAGTCAAAAGTTCCGAATATTCTGTAAACGCAGGATATTGCGGATATTCCGCTTTTATTTTATCTGTCGTACGGAACAAAAATCCTGCTTTCGAAGCCTGAATCATTCCCAAATCATTAAAAGAATCGCCGGAAGCAATAGTTTCAAATCCGCATGCCTGCAAAGCCTTTACAGTTGTAAATTTTGATTTTTCGCATCTCATTTTGTAGCCGGTGATTTCTCCGTTCGGGGCAACTTCCAAAGTATTGCAGAAAATTGTAGGTTGTCCGAGTTTTTTCATAAGAGGAGAAGCGAACTGTTCAAATGTATCGCTTAAAATAATTGCCTGGGTAAACGAGCGCAATTCATCCAAAAATTCTTTTGCGCCAGGAAGAGGATCTATTTTTGCGATTGTTTCCTGAATTTCTTTTAATCCGAGTCCATGCTCTTTTAAAATATCAATTCTATATTTCATAAGTTTATCGTAATCAGGTTCATCACGGGTTGTTTTTTTAAGTTCAGGAATTTCAGTTGCTTCCGCAAAAGCAATCCAAATTTCAGGCACAAGAACGCCTTCCAAATCAAGACAAGTAATGTACATTGTTTTTTCCTTAGTGTTTTTAGTTATGCGGCGTAAAATCATAAATTTTTTACGCCGCCTTTGATTTCTTAAAGTATAGCGAAAATAATAATTAATCGCTACAATATTGCTGTATGCCGCAAAAAAAACGTTCAACTGCAAAAAAGCGAACAACTTCTCAAAAACGAAAAAGTCGCCGCACAAATAAAAAGGTTTACATTCCTCTGAACAATCTGCTAAGCCTGTGCGCAATCATTATAGGCATTTGCACAGCATTGCTTTTGGCAAATACATTTTCTTCCGGGCAAAAAAACAAAATTCCTCCGCAAACTGCTGCCGTAGAAAAGCAGGAACACAAACAAAATCAGAATAAGAACGAAGAAACAGCCAACCCTAAAAGAGCACAGGAAACATCAGAAAAAAAAGAGCAGAGCAAAGACTCTTTGAAAACAACAGCAGTACAGAAACCGTCTGAAAATCGGGAAAAAAGTATTCCGAACAAAACAGAAAATAAAAATACTGTATCAAAAAGCGTTTCAAAAACAACCGAAACAGAAGAAAAGCAGAACTCCGCATGGGACATTCCGAATTTTCCGCAGGCAAAAAACAATGCGAAACTTGTTTTTATATTTGATGACGGCGGACACAATATGCAACAGCTGGAAAAATGTGTTACACTGCCGTTTCCTGTAACAGTCGCAGTTCTTCCGCGACTTGCCTACTCCGCAAAAGCCGCAGAGCGCGTAAGAAAATCCGGAAACGAAGTTATTCTGCACCAGCCTATGCAATCTGTGAATTTAAGCACAAATCCCGGAGCGGGAGCAATAACACCGGATATGGACGAAGAAGCAATACGCTCAACAGTTCTTGCGAATATTTATGAAATTTGGCCGATATCCGGCATGAACAACCATGAAGGTTCACTGATTACAACAGACGCCGAAAAAATTGCAACCGTTATGCAAATATGCTCGCAGGAAGGAATTTATTTTCTGGACAGCAGAACTAATTCGGAATCAAAAGTCCGCTACGTTTCCGGCGTTATGGGTTACCCTTATTATGAGCGCAATATTTTTTTGGACAACACAAAAGTGCGCAAGGATATTCTTTCGGAAATAGAAAAAGGCGTTGCCATTGCAAATAAAAATGGAGTTGCTATAATGATAGGGCACGTCTGGTCTGCGGAAATTCTTCCGGGAATTCTGCGCGAAGTTTATCCGGTTCTGAACGCAAAAGGTTATACGTTCACAACTGTATCAAACAGCGGAGCTTTAAAACGCGGATAGAGCCGGCGAACTTTGCAGAAGTCAAGTTTTAGACTGCGCAAACTGATTTAAAAATTTGAATCAATGCAATAAAATACCAGCGGACAAAAGTTTGCTGAAAATGATTTTTTAATATTTAAAATTTTGCTATTATTCATACACGAGGCATTATGAAAGTTTTGGGAATAGAATCTTCCTGCGACGAAACAGCCGCAGCAGTTGTTGAAGACGGACACAAAATTCTTAGCAACGTTGTTGCAACGCAAATTCCATTTCATCAAGTATATAAAGGCGTTGTTCCGGAAATTGCAAGCCGCAAGCACGCAGAATGGATTTTGCCGGTAGTAAAGCAAGCGTTGGAGCAGGCAAATCTTACTTTAGACCAAATTGACGCTGTTGCAGCAACAAACCGGCCGGGACTTATGGGCTCCCTTTTAGTAGGACTTACATTCGGAAAAACTTTGGCTTGGGCGGCAAACAAACCGTTTATTGCAATAAATCATATGCTGGGACACATGTACGCCGCTCATCTGCAGAACGATATTCCTTATCCGTATTTGGGACTTTTAGTAAGCGGGGGACATTCCATAATTGCGAAAGTAAACGGATTTGACGACCTTGAAGTTTTGGGCACAACTGTAGACGATTCTGTAGGCGAAGCGTTTGACAAAGTCGCAAAATTTTACGGTCTTGGCTACCCCGGCGGCGTAATCGTGGACAATCTTGCAAAAAAAGGAAATGCAAAGGCGGCAACTTTTCCGCTGCCGAAACTTAACGGCGAAGAACACCGTTATGATATGAGTTTCAGCGGACTTAAAACAGCCGTAATACATCAGTGCGATATGTTCTGGAATGAAGGATATGAGCACACAAAAGAAAATATGTGCGCCGCCTTTCAGGAAACTGCCTGCAAAACGCTGACTTCCAGACTTTTCCGCGCGGTTGAAGACACAGGCTTAAAAACTGTAGTTGCAGGCGGCGGCGTTGCGGCAAATTCCCGTTTAAGAGAAATGCTGGCAGAACGCAAAGACTTGAACTGCATTTTTCCGCCGTTAAAGCTGTGCGGCGACAACGGAGCGATGATTGCCGGCGTTGCATATCATTTTTTGAAGCGCGGCGACCGTTCCGGCTGGGACACAACTGCATGCGCGCGAATTCCGCAGTTTAAGCGCGGATTAAAAAATTAGCGGAAAACCGGAAAAATGTTTACTTTTGCCGGGTTTTAGGGCTGCAAGCCCTAGGCGAATGGGTAGGACGCAACGAAGTGCGGCCGTAGGGAAAGGCTTTTCCCTTCCAGAAAAAAAATCAGGACTTAGAACTTATGACTTCTGAATTAAAAAATTTGAATTATGGAATTGTAGGACTTGGAATTATGGGCGGCTCTTTTGCGAAATCAATCCGCGAAAATATTTTGAGCATAGCGGAATCCAAGGGGAAAATTTTTGCGTGCAACAGAAGTCAGGCTTGCATTCAGCAGGCTTTATCCGAAAAAGTAATAGACGAAGGTTTTTCAACAGAAAATGTTTCTGAAATGATAAAAAAGTGCGATATTCTTTTTATTTGCCTTTATCCGCATGCAACGTTGGATTTTCTTGTTCAGTACAAGAACGATTTTAAGAGCGGTTCGATTGTAACTGATATTTCCGGCGTAAAGGGAATTTTTGAAAAGCGGCTTCCGGAAATTTTACGGCCGGACGTTGATTTTATAATCGGACATCCGATGGCCGGCGGCGAAAAAGAAGGTTATGCCAATTCAAAAGCGGAATTTTTTGTAAACCACAACTATATTTTAATTCCGCAGGATTTTAACAAGGCGCAGAACCTTGAAATTATGCGCTCTTTAATCGTTGCAATGGGATTTTCGCGGATTACGGAAACCACGTGCGAAATTCACGACTATAAAATCGGTTTTACAAGTCAACTTTGCCACGTAATTGCAAGCGCACTTGTGGAATCTGCAGAAGATCCGGAAATCACTGCATTCGGCGGCGGAAGTTTTGAAGATTTAACCAGAATTGCAATGATAAATGCTTCTCTTTGGACGGAACTTTTTATTTCAAACAAGGAAAAACTTATTTCCCACATAGAAAATTTTGAAGAAAAACTGAACGAATTTAAAACAGCGATTAAAAATTCTGATTCTGAAAAACTTAACGCGCTGCTTTCTGACACGCGCGAAAAACGTTTAAGAATGGGTTCCATAAGAACTGTAAAAAAATAAAAATACGATTTTCTGCAAAAAAATCTTTCTTCGCAATCAAAAAAAAGGTGGTCCGCAAAATGATTATTGTTTTGCGAATACCTGCCGGATTTTCGAGGCTTCCACTCGAATCAGCGATTTTAATCATACGGGGGGGGGAATACTTTACTTTTTTTTTAATTTTTTTTATAATTTCCGTACGGGATGAAAGTGTCTTATTTTCAGACACTCGGGGAAAGAGTATTTATTTTGTCCAAAGAAAAATATTTTTTTGTAATGTTCATTTTTTTATTTGTATTTTCTCAGACTGTGAATGCGGATTTTTTCCATCCCTTCGACAAAGAGCAGGATAATCTTGAAGATATAAATAATAATTTGCCAAACAACAATCTTTTTAATAATGACAGAAATCCTGTTTCTGAAAATAATTCTGAAATTCAGGAAGACGCTGATAAAAATTCATCTGATTCTGATTACGTTTCTGTTTCTGCCGAAGGAAATTCCGGTGATGTTGCCGCCGCCGTACCTTCAGACGCAGCCGCTTATTATTCGCCGTTTATAAATCAGGGAATGACCATTGCTCCGTTTATCGGAGCTTCTATTTTTTCAGAACCGTTTTCCATAGGATTTCAGGCTGGTGCGGAGTTCATAAATACGGCTTTCGTGAACTTTTTGTTTTTTGGCGCAGGTCTTAATTTTGAAATGGGTTTTCCGCAGGAAAATTTTCCTTATTCGTACAAATCAAATGGCAAACCTATGGATGCTCCTGCTCTTATTTCCGGATGCGTTTACTTTCCGGCAGGAGTTTTTTACAGTCCGTTTAAGAACAGAAAATTTTTAATGGAAATGTCCGGCCGCCTTGGTGTAAAAATTATAGAAGTAGCATCTTTAACAACAACCGCAAAATCCGACTTGCACTTTGCCTTTTACACGGCGCTTTGTCTTGGAGCGGAATTTTGCAATTTTAACCTAAAACTGGCGGTAGGCTATGATACTATAGAAAAGTTCAATCCGGCGCTTACTGTTTCGTACAGATTTAAATTCAAAAAAACTGCGAAACAAACAAAAATTGCAGAAAACCAGGACAAAACGGCTGGCGGCAATGCGGAAAAATCAGAAGAAACAAATGGAGAGAGTAATTTATGAAAAAAAGTTTTATTTTTTGCGCGCTTACAGCAACACTTCCATTTTTCATGGCAATTTCAGGCTGTTCAAATTCTGTAGATGATATGGTTGAAGAATACAACGGAAATTTCAGGGTTAAAATTTCTGAAAAATCTTTACCGAATGTAAATTCTTCTGATTTTTCACAAACCGAACTTATTCCGGATGAAACTTATATTATAGAAACAAACAGCAAATTAAAGATATACGCACCGGCGGGCGGAAAAACTTACGCTTGGAAGATGGAATGTAAAACTGCTGGAAATCAAATCTTAAGTTTTAAGAATAATTCTACAGAAGAGCGGGCTTTTGAAATTTCTGTAGGAGCGGATTCGGATTTATACAAACCATACATACTTTCAGTGGAAGTTGTAAATCAGAATGATGTAATTCTAAAAGATTCTGCAGAAGTATGGATTTTTCCGGGTAATTAATTTTGGGAACATGGAGATGGCTGATAAGAATAAAAAGGTGATTGAAGTTTTCGTTCCGAAGGACGCACAAGCAGCAAGCGCTATAATCCAAACTTATCAACCAGCCCCTAAAAAAATATAAGAAGGAGTGAATTGATGAAAAAATTGACTGAACTTTTTTTTGCCTTTGCTATGACGGTTACGCTTTTTGGCTTAACTGCATGCAATGAATTTTCCGGCGGTTATGTAGAACAGGATGACTCTTTAACTACAAACCTTAAGATTGAAGGACTTAACGGAAGTTTTGATGGTTCGCGAACACTGTATCCTGCAAGTTTTGAAAAGGACAAACTTTATTACAGACTTACCGGAACTATGACCGGAAGCGGAAAAGCTCTTTCCGACGGAACAAACGATTATATTGATTTGAAAGCCGATGAGAACGGAACGGCATATGTAAATATAGCACCGGCAAAATGGAATCTTACTCTTACTGCATATTCCGACGAAGGAAGAAAAACAAAAGTGCTTTCCGGAAAGCAGTATATAGACCTTTCAAACGGTGGCGATACAATTAAATTTACACTTTTCCCGTCCGGAACTGAAAAAGGTATTGTTATTTTTGGAAAAAATGATACTGAAGGTAAATTTAAAGTAAGTTTTAATGCAGGAGCAACAAAAGTTGCAAAATATTCAATAGGCTTGTACAACAAAGACACTAATATTGCAATTATCAGCCCTACAGATGACGTACCATTAACAGATGACGTACCATTAGCTACGTCTACTGGTACAATTTTTAAAAAGTGGGAGAATATTCCGCAGGGCGAATACAATTTAAAAGTCATCTTCTATAACGATACTGACAAAATTATCAACCGCTACGACGAATTGGTAATTGTTGCAGGCGGAACAACTTCCGAAAGAAATGAAGATTTAACAATTGGAAACTTTCTGACACCACCGGACGCTCCGGGAAACCTTGTTGCAGAATTAGCAGGTGCTCCTGTACAAGAACAAGACCATAAAACAAATGAAGAAAATTACAATGTTGTATTTACTTGGAGTGATAATTCCACAAACGAAGCCGGCTTTGCTCTTACATTAACAGAAATTACAACAGACGGCACATCTGTTACCGGCAGCATTTACACAAAAACTTACACAACAGCAGATTACAACGAAATCCGCTTTACAGACGGAACACTTTCCCCAAACTCTAAAACAGCAACTATAAGCTTGCCTACAGGACACTTGTTTGCAGCATCCATAAAAGCCGTAAATGAAGCAGGCGAGTCTGATGAAGTTTATGCAACATCTGAAAACAACTTTACTACTCCCGTAATTGTAAATACTGAAAATACAGCAGCAATCGGCCGCTTCCAGGTTTCTTACTTTTTGGACGGAGGAACTCTTACTACAGATGAAGACAAATACACTGGAACTTACTACGAACACGCCACATACGGTACAAACATTACAATTTTAAAGCTCAAAGAATTCGGAGGAAATACAACTTCACCCGCACAAGAAAAACCTTATGCTTACAGAGTTGCCGATTCAAAAACAACAACTAAAATTGTAGACCTTAAAACAAATACAGAAAATGCAAATTTAACCCATTCCGGCATAGAAAATCTTGAACTCAAACTTTCATTCGAAACTGGAATAGAAATTACAATTTATGAATTCAAAGATATCAACAAAGACAGAATAAAACTTGAATTCTCGGATGACAGAACAACATTTGCAGAGGCTACAGCGTCAATCACAAAAAATGGTACTTTAAGAATAACACTTGACGGAACAGATACTTCAGCTGAAACTACAGACAAATATGCTGATAACAAATCTATCTCCAAGTTTGAAGTTTGTTACTACAAAACAACATCAACGGGTACTGCAAAAACTTCGGAAATAGTCCTTACAGATAATGCAGGAACAAAAACCGGCGAAACAACAATTGACATAAGCACAATTGATGACGGAACTTATGCGTTCCAAATCCGCGCTTATGATGAAAAATCCGCAAAATGGTATGATGAAACGATTTATACTACAATAAGCCGCTAAATCACTCTTAAAAGCAATTTTTCATAGAATAAAAGAGGCTGCCTGCTGGCTGTCCGACCGCAAAAGCGCAAAGACATAATCAGACAGCCTTTTTTTCTTCATCTTAAAATTCATCAAGACTAATAATCAGCGCAACCACAAATCCGTTTTTCGCTTTCAAATTTAATTTTTCGTTATATACTGATATATATGCAACAACGAAACTATCATGAACTTGTAAAACGATATATTTTCTTTTTTTTAGGAATCTGCCTGAATGCGTTCGGTGTCGCCCTTTTTACGCGCTCCAATCTTGGCACAGGTCCAACTTCCTGCATTCCATACGTTATAAGCATAAAATCAGGACTTTCTTTCGGAACCTGCACATTTTTATTCAACATATTGCTCCTGCTAATCCAAATCCTGATTCTGCGCAAAAATTTTCCGAAATATCAGCTTCTTCAAATTCCTGTAACACTGCTCTTTTCTGTTTTAATAGACGGCGCAATGAAACTTACTCAATTTGTAAACCCCGACATTTATTGGCTTGCGCTTTTCTACAATATTCTTGGCTGCATTTTTCGCGCTATCGGCGTAAGCTGCCAAGTTTTAGCGGATGTCGTAATGCTTTCCACAGAAGCCTTTGTAAAAGCAATTTCAGACGCTTCAAAAAAAGAATTCTCATTTATAAAACTGCTTTTCGACATTATAATGGCGGCGGCGGCAGTCGCACTTTCCTTTGCGCTCCTTGGTCACCTGGAATCCGTCCGCGAAGGAACTCTTATAATAGTTCTTCTTGTAGGACCAATCTCGCACTACTTTACAAAACGACTTTCATTCGCAAATTACGTCTTTGAAAACGAAAGCGAACTTGTTTTTGAACCAAAACTAAAAATCAACAATTCAAAGCGGATTGTAATCACCATAACTTCCGAATCCGGAAGCGGCGGCCGCATAATTGCAAAAATTCTTGGAGTAAAACTGAAAATTCCCGTTCACGACAAAGACCTTGTGGAACTTGTTGCAAAGGAAGGCGGATTTTCTACAAAATTTGTTTCCGACCACAACGAAGTTCTCTACAAAAGCACCGCAGAAGCGTTCATTCACAACAATTTTTCAGTGGAAGACTTCCATTCGCCGGTTTACAAAAAACTTTACGATGCGCAGGAACGCGTAATAAAAAGACTCGCAGAAAAAGAAAACTGCATAATTGTAGGACACTGTTCAAATTTCATCCTAAGGCAGAACCAAAACTCAATCAACATTCTAATTACCGCCGACATGAAACACAGAATTTCATACATAAGCGAAAAATACAGACTGAACAGACGTAACGCACAGCACAAAATACGCAAGCAAGATCACAACACATACGAATTCTATATGAATTTCACAAACCGGGACTGGAAAGCCAGCAACAACTATCAAATCTGCCTGAATTCAACAATGCTCGGCTACGAAGGAACCGCAGAATTAATAGAAGACATCATAAAAAAGAATTATATTTCAACGCCCAGCGTAAAAGTAAAAGATTTAATAACAAAATACAAACTGAACTGATTTTTCATTTAAAAAATGAATTTTAAGGGCGGACAACCGCCCTACGTCCGCACTTCGTTGCGGCCTACCCACCGTGCGGGCTCAAACGCCGCCCGCAACGCCCGCTTTAATTATTGAAAAACTCTATACAAAAGTTTATAGTAAATATTGTAATTTTTGTAATTATCAAGGGAAAAAAATGGTACCGACATTAATTAAAGATTTGCTTTCCTTAAAACCGGAAAGCCAAAAAGTTACTGTATGCGGTTGGGTCCGCACAGTACGCGATTCTAAAAATTTGGTTTTTATACAAGTAAACGACGGAAGCTGCTTTGCAAACATCCAGCTAACTTTTGACAGAAATGCACCTTCAGAAAATGCAGATGTAAATAAAATAGAAGAAGAATTAAAAAAATTGAATACAGGCGCTTCGATCCGTGCAGAAGGTATTTTAATCGCTTCTCCGGCTTCCGGTCAGTCAGTTGAAGTTACACTTGAAACATTAAAAATGCTGGGCGCCTGCAATCCGGAAGAATATCCTTTGCAAAAAAACAGAATGTCAATGGAATATTTAAGAACGAACGCACATCTAAGAGCGCGTACAAACACATTCGGAGCAGTTTTCCGCGTGCGCAACCAGATGGCTTTTGCTGTTCATTCGTTCTTCCAGGAACGCGGTTTTCAATATATAAATGCGCCGGAAATCACCTGCTCTGATGCGGAAGGCGCAGGCGAAATGTTCCAGGTTACAACGCTTTCCATGGAAAAAATTGCGGAACTTGGCGTAAAAGCAGGCGCAAACGGAATGAAAATCGAAGATGCGCACAAAATTGTTGACTATTCAAAAGACTTTTTCGGAAAAAAAGCGTCTCTTACGGTTTCCGGTCAGCTGGAAGCAGAAACATTGGCAACTTCGCTAAGCCGCGTTTATACATTCGGACCAACTTTCCGCGCAGAAAATTCAAATACACCGCGCCACTTGTCTGAATTCTGGATGATTGAACCGGAAATGGCGTTCTACGATTTGAACGACGATATGGACATCCAGGAAGACTTTGTAAAGTATCTTTTGAACTGGGCTTTAACAAACTGTCGCGAAGATTTGCAGTTTTTTGACAAGAGAATCCAGCCTGGACTTATTGAATCATTGACTAAAGTGCGCGATGCTGAATTTGTGCGCATTTCTTACACAGATGCAATCAAAAAACTTGAAGAAGCGGAAAAAAACGGCGCAAAATTCGAGTTCAAGCCTTATTGGGGCTGCGACATTGCAACAGAACACGAACGTTATCTTACAGAAAAGATTTTCGGATGCCCTGTAATGGTTTTCAACTATCCTAAGGAAATAAAATCTTTCTATATGAAACAGAACGAAGACGGAAAAACTGTAAAAGCAGTTGACGTTCTTGTTCCTGGAATCGGCGAACTTATCGGCGGTTCTGAACGCGAAGAAGATTACGAAAAGCTCTTAAAAGCATGCGAAGAGCGCAATATGGACATGAAAAATTACCAGTGGTACTTGGATTTGCGACGATTCGGAACAGTTCCGCATTCAGGCTTCGGGCTTGGATTTGAACGGCTTATCCGCTACGTAACAGGAATGGAAAACATCCGCGATGTAATTCCTTTCCCGCGTGCGCCAAAACTTGCAGATTTTTAAGATTTCCTTTAATCTTTTAATATGAAAAGCAGTATAAAATCTGGCTTTATTCATATAAGCCAGATTGTTTATTTAACAGCAAGAGCATATTTTCAAAATGATTTGGGTGCATACGCTTCCGACTGCACTCTTAATTTTATTTTCAGCTCTATTCCGATGACAATACTGATTGTCACAATTTTTATCGGGATTCTGCACGCTTCCCCATCCATTTTGGAAGGATTTTCCGTTCTTTCCGATCAGATTGCACCTTTTTTTGACATCGGAAAATATATAAGCGGTATTCAGGAAGGTTTTGTTGTAAACTGGGTAAACTTTGTACTTGCTGTTTTTATGATTTGGATGGCGCGAAAAGTATTTTTTTCCGTTATTAAAAGTCTTTCAAAAATATTTAATACTGTCGCCCCTTCCCGCCCGGTCATAAATCAGCTCTTAACTTTTGCAGGCGAAGTTTTAATCGTAGTTGTAATTGCGGCAGTCTTTTTTGCAGCATTTATTACACGTCAAATTTTCAAGCTTCCCGTTTTTGAAAAAATCTCTGCTTTTTCGCCGCTGCTTTTCAGTCATCTTTCAAATTTTCTTGTAAACCTTGTGCTTTACATAATAATTTTTGTAATGACTTTAATCGCCTACAAATTCGGTTCAGGCACAAAACCAAAAACAAAACTCTGCTTTTTTTCTGCGCTTTTATGTACAGTAAGTTTTTACGTAACCGTAACCATAATTTCCATTTTTATGAACAAAGCAAATTACAATACAATTTACGGCGTTTTAAGCAATCTTATCATTCTTCTTTTTGAAGTTTACATTTTCTTTACACTTTTTCTGGTTTTTGCGCAATCAATTTACACAGTTCAATTTTTCTATTCAAATCTGCTTGCAGAACTTTATCTTTTGCCAAAACCTCAGTCAAAAAGTATAGATGATATTGTCAGGCGAACCATTTTTATAACACCATCTTCCATTATGACAGAAGAAAATCTTGAAATTTTTAAACTCGGTGATGAAATTTATGCGGAAGGTTCGCCTACAGATTGCGTTTACTACCTTGTTTCCGGAAATGTAAAAGAAGAGCGGGATGAAACTGTAAAATTCCGTTCGGAAGGAAGTTTTTTGGGCGATTTGGATTTTACGCTGGACACTTTTCATCATTCAACGGCAACCGCATTAACAGAATGCAAAATTATTAAAATTTCAAAAGAAGCTTTTAATGAACTCTTGGACAAAAATCCTAAAGTTGCAATAAAAGCAATGTCAAAGTTATCGCGTTATACATCTAAAATTTATGGACGTAATGAAACTATTTTGTTATAGTTTTCTGATATATTAGAAGGAATTTATAATGACAAAGTACATTTTTGTAACAGGCGGAGTTGTTTCTGGATTAGGCAAAGGTATTGCCGCTGCTTCCATTGGGCTTATTTTAAAGAATCTTGGGCTTAAAGTTGTAAACCAAAAATTTGACCCATATTTAAACATCGATCCCGGAACTATGAATCCGATTCAGCATGGTGAAGTTTTTGTAACAGATGACGGAGCAGAAACAGACCTTGATCTTGGTCATTATGAACGTTTTACAGACACATCTTTGTCTCAATCTTCAAATACAACCGCCGGACGCGTTTATCTTACAGTTTTGAATATGGAACGCGAAGGAAAGTTCAACGGCGGCACTGTACAGGTAATTCCAAACATTACGGAAGAAATAAAGCGAAGAATGCTTCTTTCAACAAAAGAAACCAACGCTGATGTAATTATTACGGAAATCGGCGGAACAATCGGTGATATTGAATCGCTACCGTTCGTAGAAGCAATCCGGCAGATAAAATACGAAGTCGGAGAAGAAAACTGTTGCTACATTCATCTTACGCTCGTTCCGTACATTTCTACAGCGAACGAACTGAAAACAAAGCCAACTCAGCATTCTGTAAAAGAATTGCAGGAACTCGGAATCAAGCCGAACATTATTATGCTGCGCACAGAACACGCTATAGACGACCAGACTCGCGAAAAGCTTGCAAACTTCTGCAATGTTGATCCTGCGCATATAATTCAGAATTTGAATGCCCGTTCAATTTACGAAGTTCCTCTTCAGCTTGAAAAAGAAGGTCTTGGAAAAGCCGTTTGTACTGCACTTGGCATACACAAAGGTCCGGCAGATCTTTCCGAATGGTCGCAAGTTGTGGAGCGCTTTAACAATCCAAAGCAGAATGTAAAAATTGCGCTTGTAGGAAAATATGTTGCATTGCACGACGCATATCTTTCTGTTGTAGAATCGTTAATTCACGGCGGAATTGAAAATTTGGCTTCCATTGACATTGACTGGGTTTCCTCTGAGGATTTAACAGATGACGAAGCGACAGAAAACCGGCTTAAAGATGCTGATGCCGTAATTGTGCCGGGAGGATTCGGCGGACGCGGAATAGAAGGCATGATAAGCACTGCAAAATATTGCAGAACGCACAAAGTTCCGTATTTCGGAATTTGTTTGGGAATGCAGATTGTCTGCATTGAATATGCGCGGAATGTGCTTGGCTTTGCAGACGCAAATTCAACCGAAATGGAGCCGAAAACAACGCATCCTGTAATTGACTTGATGCCGGATCAGAACGGAAAAATTCTTGGCGGAACTTTAAGACTTGGCAAATTTGAATGTACAGTAACACCTGGAACAAAAACAGAGCAGGCTTACGGTTCATCAACAATTTGGGAGCGGCACCGCCACCGTTACGAATTCAATAATGTGTACAGAAAAGATTTTGAAAATGCGGGACTTACAATTGCAGGCGTAAATCCGGAGCGAAATCTTGTTGAAATTGTGGAAGTTCCTGATCATCCGTGGATGGTCGGAGTTCAGTTCCACCCGGAATTCAAGAGCCGTCCGAACAAAGCAGGACCGCTTTTCAGAGAATTTATAAAAGCAGCATGCGAAAACAAAAAATAAATCGTCATCCTGATTTTTTTCAGGTTTGCAGGAAAGTATTTTTACAATAGCAGAACAAGGAAGAATTATGTCACGAGAAAAAATTGTTGTTTTGGATTTTGGAAGCCAGTACGCTCATCTTATCGCAAAAAGATTTCGAATGTTGGGCTTTTATTCAGAAATTGCACTGCCTTCTTCTTCTCTTGAAGTTTTTAAGAATGCAAAAGGCATAATTTTTTCCGGCGGACCAAGTTCCGTTTACGATGCAAATGTTCCTGAATTCAATGAAGAAATTTTATCATTGGACTTACCGATTCTTGGCTTGTGCTACGGACATCAGCTTATGCAGAAATGTTACGGCGGAAAAGTCGGAAAAGCAGAAGTTGGCGAGTTCGGCTTTGCAAAACTTAATTTGAACAAAGATGTAACTTCTCCGCTTTTTGAAGGCTTGGACGAAACTGAACAAGTTTGGATGAGCCATCAGGACGAAGTTCTGAAAGTTGGAAAAGGTTTTGAAATAATCGGTTCAACAAAAGACTGCAAGGCGGCCGCTCTTCAGAATCTTTCCAAAAAACGATTTTCGCTTCAGTTCCATTGCGAAGTAAAAGACACGACGCACGGAAACAAAATTTTTGAAAATTTTGCGAAAATCTGCGGAATGGAAAAAAACTGGGACGAAGACACAGTTTTAAGAACAATTCTTGAAGGAATAAAAACTCAAGCAAAAGATAAAAACGTTCTTCTTTTCCTTTCAGGCGGAGTTGATTCAACTATAACGTTTGCGCTTTTGAACAAGGCTTTGGGACAGGAAAGAGTTCTTGGTCTTCACATCGACAACGGCTTTATGCGAAAAAATGAATCGAAAAATGTCGCCGCCGCATACAAAAAGTTCGGCTTTGAAAACTTCATTGTGGAAGACGCTTCGGAAAGTTTTTTGAACGCAATAAAAGGTCTGACCGACCCGCAGAAAAAGCGAATGGCAGTTGGCGAAAACTTTATAAAAGTGCGCGATGAAGTTTTAGCAAAACAACACTTGGACGAAAACCAGTGGCTTTTGGCGCAGGGAACTCTTTATCCGGACATTATTGAATCAGGCGGAACAAAAAATTCAAAGACGATAAAAACGCATCACAACCGCGTAGAAGGAATTCAAAAACTGATTGCGAAAGGCTTGATAATCGAGCCAATCCGCGACTTGTACAAAGACGAAGTTCGCGCAATCGGAAAAAAACTTGGACTTCCGGACGAACTTGTTATGCGTCATCCTTTTCCGGGACCGGGACTTTCTATAAACGTTCTTTGCTACGATGGAAAAAGTTGGAGCGAAAAGGACAGCGAAGAATTTAAGGCGGCGCAAAAAGAACTTGACTCTGTTGTATTCACTCAGTTTTGCAAAAATTGCGCGCAAAGCCTAAAACGTTCAGTTCTGCCGGTCCGTTCCGTTGGAGTTCAGGGCGATTTTAGAACATACAGATTTCCTGCGTGCTTAACGTTCAGGGAAGAAAACCCGGCGGTTGAAACAAGAACAGCGGTGGTTGATACAAAAAGTCCGGTGGTTGATACAAAAACTCCGGTGGTTGAGCCTGTCGAAACCACGGACATTTCGACCACTTCGACAGGCTCAGGACAGGTTGCCTCAATGTCCAAACCAGAAGGAAGATTCTTTCACGTTCCGAAAATCCGCGAAAAAGTGGAAGCGGCTTCGAGCGAAATTACAAACAATGCAAAATATTTGAACAGAACGGTTATAAAACTTTACCAGCGCGCAGACGCAAAAGATGAAGACTTTAAACTTATGGAAGGTTATTGCGACAAAACGCGCCTTGACCAATTGCGCGAAGTTGACAATATTGTTCTGACAGAACTTCACAAGTCCGGCTGGTACAACAAGATTTTCCAGCATCTTACAATTGATTTACCTTACGCGACAAAAGAAGGACACGCAAGTTTTGTGCTCCGCCCTGTTTGCTCCGAAGACGTAATGACAGCGCGATTTGCTTGGCTTCCAAAAGAAGTTATGAGCGAGATTTTGCACAAGATTGCAAAACTGGATTTTGTGGACGCAGTATTTTTTGATGCGACAAACAAACCGCCAGCAACGTTTGGATGGGAATAAAAAAAAGCGGCACATAACTTTTGTGATGTGCCGGTAAAATCAAATCAATTTTTATTATAACTTTCTCATAGTTTTTTATCGCTTTCCACAACAGGAAGCCCTTTCAAAAGCAAAATCCCTTCGCATTATCTTGCACTTAGTAAGTTTTTAATCTACGCTTAAAGTGTTTTATGCAAAAACCTAAACCGCTGGACATTTTAATTTTTCTCACTGCAATTTTTGTTTCCTGCATGCTTATCAGCAATTCGCTGAATATCAGCGGAAGCAGAGTTGTTGTTCAGGCAAACGGAAAACGCTATGAATATTCCGGCGATGCGAACGGGATTTACAAAGTGCAAGGTTCGCTGGGATTTACAACTTTTGAAATAAAAGATGGTCACGTTCACATAACAGATTCCCCTTGTCAGAACAAAACCTGCGTAAATCAAGGATGGGCAAGCCCGCTAGTCTGCCTTCCAAATGATGTTATAATCACACTGGAAAAAACAAACGAAGGAGATTTTGATGCGGTTTCTCAATAAAACAATGCAGAACTACAAATCCGACCGCGAACAAATTGCATATCTTGCAAGTCTTACGCTTTTATTTTCGTATGCAGAACTTATATTGCCGCGCGTAATTCCATTTTTCCGGCTGGGACTTTCAAACACTGCAATTCTTGCTTCTTTCAATCTTTCTTTTCCGTCATTTTTTGTGCTTACCGTTTTAAAAGCGATTGCTTCAAGTTTAATGGCAGGAACGCTTTTTTCGCCTTTTTTTGCAATTTCTTTATGCCAGTCAATTTTTTCCGGAATTCTGATGTTTGCGCTTTTCCGCCTGAACAGACTTTGCAAAAACAGACTTTTCAGCATTTACGGAATTTCTATTTCCGGTTCGTGCGCAAGCGGCGCAATTCAAATAATTCTTGCAAGCCTTTATCTTGGGCGCGGAACATTTTCGCTTTTAGGTCCGGTTCTGATTTTTAACACAATAAGCGGAATAATCACTGCGGTTTTAACACAAATATTGAATATTAAAACAGAATCTTATGGGGTTTTAGGGGCTAAGCCCCTAGGAGAAGGGGTAGCGGAAAAATCAAGGAGCGGACCAGATGTAAGGTTTTCCTTACATCTGGCGGGCGACGCAGAGTTTGAAGCGAGGGGAAGGCTTTCCCCCTTTCTTTTTATTTCTGCAATAATTATTATGTCTGTTGCAACATTTTTAATCCGCTCAATTCCAGTTTTAACAGGATTTTTAGCATTCTCGCTATTGCTTCAAGTTATTTGCAAAAGAAAAATCCGCATTTTGCCGCATATTTCGCTATGGATTTTTATTTTACTCTGCACTATCTTTGTTCCCGGCGGAAAAGTTTTTTTCAAAATCGGAAACTTTTCTTTTACACAAGGCGCACTTCTTTCGGGAATCGAAAAGGCATTAAAACTTTCCACCGTAAGCGCTTTAAGCCAAGCCGCCGCAAACATAAAACTTCCGCAATCAAACATTTTAGGACTTACACTCGCCTTCTACAGAACTCTTTCAGATAAAATGCAAAACTCAAACGGCAATATCTTTAAAAGGCTTAAAAATGCAATAAAAACTTCTGAACCAAGTTCAAAATAAAATGACAAAAAAAATATATTGACATAATTCCAAAGTTCATTTAAAGTCAGGAAAAGCAAAGGGGGAGTAGTTACTTCCTAAAGAATCAACAACCGGCTAAAAAAAAGTCTGGTTCTTAGGCTTCAAACTTTTGAAGAAACAAGACCTTTTGCCTGATTACCCTATTTTTAGGGCTTTCAGGCAAAGGGTCTTTTTTTTTGAGTTTTAAGAAAATGTAGCTTCAACCTTGATTTATTTTGGAGTTTTGTATGGAACAAATTTTATCGTATTTTACAAAAGGAATCTGTTCAATGAACTGGCAGAGCCTTGTAATGATCTTAATCGGCTGCACGCTGATTTTTCTTGCTGTCGCAAAGAAATACGAGCCGATGCTGCTCTTACCGATTGGATTCGGAACAATTCTTGTAAACCTTCCATTTTCTGTTGTTCTTGGTTCAGCAGGGCATCCCGGTGCTCTTCAGCTTCTTTTTGACTGCGGTATTATAACAGAACTATTTCCTCTTCTTATTTTTATCGGTGTGGGAGCAATGATTGACTTTAAACCTTTGCTGGAACGGCCTTGGCTTTTGATTTTCGGAATTGTCGCTCACTTCGGAATTTTTGCCGCGGCGGCTATAGCGTATTTCTGCTTCGGATTTAACATAAAAGAAGCGCTCAGCATCGGAATTATCGGCGCTGCGGACGGTCCGACTGCAATAATCGTTGCAGGAAGGTATGCGCAAAACCTTTTAGGACAAATTACAGTCGTAGCTTATTCCTACATGAGTCTTGTTCCTATCATCATGCCGCCGGTAATAAAACTTTTAACCACAAAAAATGAGCGGAAAATTCATATTCAAGCGAAAGATAAAAAAATTCCGAAATGGGTTATGATTGTTTTTCCTGTTGCAGTTACCATTATTGTAAGCATTATTGTTCCGGACGCAGCGGCTTTGATAGGTTTTTTAATGTTCGGAAATTTAATCCGCGAATGTGGCGTTCTGGAAAAACTTTCAATCACTGCACAGAACGAACTTTCCAACATCGTAACCATTTTGCTTGGAATAAGCGTAGGAGCAACAATGACGGCGCAGAACATTCTTACTCCTCAAACTTTGATTATAATGCTTTTAGGTTTAATCGCATTTGCAAGCGATACTGCATGCGGAATTTTGTTTGCAAAATTCTTAAATCTTTTCCGCAAAAAGGGCAACAAAATAAATCCTATGATCGGCGCATGCGGACTTTCCGCTTTTCCTATGGCAAGCCGCGTTGTACAAAAACTTGCGCTTGAAGAAGATGACCAGAATTTTATTCTTATGCACGCAGTAAGCGCAAACGTTTCAGGTCAAATCGGTTCTATTATAATAGGCGGCGCAATTTTAGGATTTTTAGGCGGAATGTAAAAGCTTTCGGCGATACGGGCAGCAAGCAAACAAGAGGGCGCCTGCCCTACGGCTCAACCACTGCGCCGCTTTGCGCCTTGTGTTTTCGCCTACCCCTCGGTACACGGCGCACCGCTTCGCTGCGCCGTTTTTTCACAGTTCTAAAATTCAGTCAACAACAGAAATTTGTTCAAAATCAAAAAGAACCGCAATTTTATCTTTTAATCCGTCTGTATAAAAAAACTTCTGATTTTTTGTAATTAAAATCATTTCAAAATCGCGGTTTTCTTTCCAAAAGCGGATTGCATTTTCTGTTCCCATAACAAAAAGCGAAGTTGTCAAAGAATCTGCATACAAACCGGAAGAAGCAACAACCGTTACACTTTCAAGTTCATTCTCTACCGGCCGTCCGTTTTTTGGATTGAAAATGTGAATATATTTTTTTCCATTTTTATCAAAGAAAAAACGTTCGTAGCCCCCGCTTGTAATTACGCTTTTATCCGCTGCTTTTACGCCAGCCACAGGATTTGCCGCTTCCCATGGATTTTTTACGCCGATATTCCATTCCGAGCCGTCCGGCTTTGCACCCAAAGTCTGAATATTTCCGCCCAAATCAAGAAGCGCGGATTTTATTCCAAAATCTTTAAGAACTTTTATCGCTTCGTCGCCTGCAAAACCTTTCCCGACAGCACCAAAATCAATCATCATTCCGGGCGCTTTGAGCAAATAATATTTTTTTTCAGGCGAAATGTTTTTTACAGCGCGCAAATCAGCCGGCGGACTTTGCAAAAAATCATGTTCCGGGCGATTTTTTGCAGAAGAGCGCAAAGCCGGCTTCCCAATTCCATCTTCTGTAATTTCTTCCAAAATCCTAAGTTTTGTAAAATCAGTTTTTTTTAAAGCGGAACTCACTTCGCTTTCAAGCGGAACTTTATAATTTCCGGTTGTAAAGCCCCAAAGTTTTACTACAGGATAAAGAGCCGGATTAAGCGCGCCGTCAGTTTTTTCAGCCATTTTTAGCGAATATTCAATAAGATTTTTCGTTTCCTCGTGCTCCAAGTGAATTTTTTCAAAATCATCCAGCCAATTTTTCAAAGTTTTTCCGGCTGAAAAATCATTTATTTTTTGAACATCATATTGATTAATTTTATAAACTTCGCTTTCAGGAATTGTTGTTGAAATTATTCTTTCAATTTCTTCTATCCGTTCACGTGCCTTTTTGTTCGCTTTCTTCGCATTTTTTCCGTACGAAGTTATCGTTATATAAGTATCCATTGCCTTAAACTGAACGGAATCTTTTCTTTCCGAACAGGAAATAAAAAAAC
>CAYXDA010000010.1:18411-27987 GCA_964463615.1 uncultured Treponema sp. | reverse complement strand
ACACAATCAGTATGGAACTGCGGAATTTATTCGCTTTTCTGCATTGCGCTTTTTACATCTCTTCTAATTTTTACCGGCATTGCCCCCGAAGACGAAGATATTTTATTTATCTGCGAAATTGCGCTTATTTGCCTTATCGCATACAACGCAATTGTTTTTTTCTGTATGAAAAAGCAGGAATCATTTTATTGGAAAAATCTGTTTTCAATAGACCCGCAAAGTAAATTATGCTTAAAAGTCTATCTTTTTATGCTTTGCATTATTGAAATCGGAAGTTTTTTGCTGGCCCATAAATTTGTGGACTAAAAAACAGAATTTCAATCATCCTGCTTGATTTCATCGGAAACTTTCTCCACATGATGAATGTAAGCGTATTTGTTCAGTTTTTTCTTTGAATATCTTACACCAAGCGAAATTTGGTAGGACCAGGAATAGTCAAAAGGCTGAACTTTGCTGTTTGTGCCAAAATTAGCGTAATCCAGCGTAAAAGTTCCATTGTTCACAATTGTCCAACGGTGCGCAACAGGAAGTTCCACGCCTAAAAGCAAACCTGCACCAAGATAGTGCAAATGATATTCATCAGAAAGTTGATACATGTAATGCAATCCGGCAGAAAAATTCAGCATAACATATTTCCACATATCCGCATGAAAAACCGGTCCCGCATATAAATCAAACGCATATAAAAGAGTTTGCTTTGAAAACTGCTCCATTCCGTTAAAAGTATTTTTGAACGGATAATACGCCGCAACACGAATCATACTGTTTACCGGTTTCATATTTACAGTTGTAGCATCAAAATATGCTCCGACAAGATAATTCTGCCAAACAAAATCGCTGCGTTTGTAATCATCCTGTTTTTGAAGCCGCGTAATCATGTCAAAAGAAATTCCTTCATCAAAAACAAAAAAGGGCTTATCAATAATTTCCGGAAATCCGGTTTTTGGATTCAAAGGAATTTCATCGTTTGTTTCATTGTTATAAATGTAATTTTCATACGCTTCCATAGCATCTTTTCTTTCAATATTTTCATCTGTCTTATTATTTATTTTTGATGCTTTTTTTTCTGCCTCAACAGGATTTGAATTCTTCAGCGCAGAAAACTTTTGTTCGCCCTGTTCAATCTTTAATTCCAGTTTTTCAAGTTTTTTTGCATCTTTTTCAGAAAAAACAACACCTTCTTTTGCGGCTCTTTCTTTAAGTTCCGCATAGACAACCGCTTTTTTAAAGCTCAAGCCCGCTATAGTCGCTTTATGAATATAATCATCTATTGTTTGGGAAAAAACAGAAAAGAGCGCGAATATAATAAATCCGAAAGAAATAAGTATTTTTTTCATATGGACTACCTATTTTGAAGTATGATAAAGAGTAAGCTTTTTTGTTTCGCTGTCAGAGATTGTCCATGTGCAGTAAAGCATAGAACCGCGAATATCCCATTCTGTATTCATTGAATAACTTTTCTTTGTTTCTTCAACGGAATAAGAAAAAACAAGAATATTCTCTACAACAGAATAAGTTCCCTGATAAATTGTTGAATCTCCAACAGTATCGTAAATTGTAGCAACAAACGAGCCATCCGACATAAAAGAAACTGAATTTCCGTTGTTATCTGCCCACGTTCCATAAAGCGGAGAAGGTTCATAGCAGGAAGTAAAAAATAATGCAAAAATTGCAAAAATCGCCGCTAAAAAAATACTTTTTCTGTTCATTTTATTCATCTTTATCCTCGCTATTACTTATTTCTGTAACTTCTTCATCCGCATCATCAATTGCCACTTCTTCCGGAAGAATTTCGTTCCACATAACTTTTCCGGAAGAACCGTCTTCATACTGAATAACATAGTATCCGCCGCCGGCATTTCCTTTGCGTATTAAAATATTGTCGTAAATAACTTTCGCGCTATATTTTCCGGAAACATTTACAGTTCCAAACATTTTACCGTTCGCATACAAGTTGGCTTTTACGTTTGTCTGTGCAGTAAAGCATAGAACCGCGAATATCCCATTCTGTATTCATTGAATAACTTTTCTTTGTTTCTTCAACGGAATAAGAAAAAACAAGAATATTCTCTACAACAGAATAAGTTCCCTGATAAATTGTTGAATCTCCAACAGTATCGTAAATTGTAGCAACAAACGAGCCATCCGACATAAAAGAAACTGAATTTCCGTTGTTATCTGCCCACGTTCCATAAAGCGGAGAAGGTTCATAGCAGGAAGTAAAAAATAATGCAAAAATTGCAAAAATCGCCGCTAAAAAAATACTTTTTCTGTTCATTTTATTCATCTTTATCCTCGCTATTACTTATTTCTGTAACTTCTTCATCCGCATCATCAATTGCCACTTCTTCCGGAAGAATTTCGTTCCACATAACTTTTCCGGAAGAACCGTCTTCATACTGAATAACATAGTATCCGCCGCCGGCATTTCCTTTGCGTATTAAAATATTGTCGTAAATAACTTTCGCGCTATATTTTCCGGAAACATTTACAGTTCCAAACATTTTACCGTTCGCATACAAGTTGGCTTTTACGTTTGTCTGCCCGTTAAAAATCCAATCGCCAAAATCGCTGTAATTTTTGTAATCCATTATTACAATTCCGGAAAAACCGCGTATTTTTGTTTTATAATTAACTTCTCCGGAAATATCACCATATTTTACTTCTTTGCCAAGCTTCTGCAATTTTTTAGGCTTATTCATCAAAACAAGTTTTTTGTGCGAAGAAATCATTGTTTTATTGTATTCGTTCATAAAAGTTATAAAATCAGGATATTCCCGCAATTTTTCTTCCGACTGGGAAAAAAATATAAATGGAAACGCACATAAAATTGATATAAAAAAAATAATTTTTTTCATTATTTACCTTTATTTCCGTAAGTCCAGCTTATATCCTGGGCATTAAGAACTACATTTCCACTCAAATCTTTTGTAGAAACTTTGTAAACACCACTGCCAGCTGCACCGCCTAAAATCTTAACTCCGTCATAAACAACTTCGCCCGGATACATTCCAATAAAGATTCCTTTATTAAAACTGTGCGAACAAACAACGGTTCCATCCATAGTTCCGTTTGTATCAACACCGGCAGAAGTATTTGTATCCCCATTAAGCACAAAATAAATTCCATAATCAGGATTATCAGAAATGTAATAATCTGCGTAATCTGTGTAATGCATTTTCACTCTTCCGCTGAAACCAGAAAGCCCCGCATCATAAGAAAGAGTTCCTTTTTTTCCATTAACAGCAATATCCGCAGTTGCAGTTTCACTTCCCAACTTTGCAGTATTTCCGGATTTATGCATAAGTGTAAGCTTTGCCTGCGAACTGAAAATATTCCTATTATAAGCAACGAACCAAGATTCGCGGGTAAGCGCACCATATCCCCAAGAATTACGGGCAGAATCACTTGCCGGTTCATTCGATTTTTTGCCTTGCTCCAAAGAATTCAGCGAAACTACTTTATAAAAGTAGAATGTTCCAACTTTTGCAGTATCGTTAATATCGTAGTAATAATATTTTCCGTCAGAATTAACAGAATTAACTGCTGTATCAGTAATTCGCCTGTAAGAAGTGTCAGGATCTGTAGAGCGGTAAATATAATATGCAGCCGGACTATCTTTTTCAGGTTTGTCCCAAGTGATAAGAACAGGATAAACTCCGTTATCGTTAGGAGTAAAGTTTTCTTTTAAAAGTGCTGTTTTTGTAGCAAAGACGTTACGAGGCGCTTCCGGCAATGGAGCCGTAGCAGAAGAAAGCAAGGATTCTTTATCATAGCCGTCTTTATTGCACGCAGAAACTTTAAAGAAGTTTCGTTTTGGAAGTTCTACATAAAGATAATTTTCATAAGATGAATCTATCTTTGAATAGTCACTGCCGGATATTTCTTCAGCACCATTTACTTTTTCATAAGATTCATTATCATCAGAAACATACACATTGTAAGTAAAATCAACATACTCTGAACCTATTGATTTAGACCAAAGTACATAAACATTACCTTCTTTTGAAGAATCTAAAACCTCCACACTTGCCGGCGGACTTAAAAGAAATCCCATTGCCGGATTTTTACTTGCCGCACCAGTTTCTGAAAACGCACTTTTTAATACTGCAGCTTCACTTTCGCTGGTGGCAGGTTCTGTAATAACTGATTGAATATAGTAATAATAGTAAACACCTGGCTGTAAATCAGAATTATCCTCAAATGTTAAAGTTCCTTCATCTACAGTTGCTCTTAAAATATAAACTGAATCCACGGAACTTGTTCTGTAAACAGAATACTGAAGTTTGCCGCCAATTGCAGATGTATTTGCAACTTCCGACCATTTTACATTCAAAGAAGAAACGCTGGTTCCATAACCGTTTTCCACAGTTACAGATTCCGGTGCTGCAGGTGCACCAGCCTGAAGAGCATATCCCATTGCAACAGAACTTTGCGCAGATTCATTTCCGGAAGAATTTACAGCAGAAATTTTGTAATAGAATTCTTTTCCCTGATCATTTTCCTGAATTGCATTCAGATAAGAAGAAACATTTCCAAGAACAGAACCTATACAAGAGGCGGAAGAAAAATCGCTTCTTGTATCGCGGTAAATATTATACGAATATGCGCCTTGAACTTTATCCCAAGTTATTGTAATTGAATCCGAACTTTTTCCTTTTGTAGCCTGAGCATTTGAAGGTGCCGCAAAAAGCCAGCCAAGACCTTCTGTATTTGCAGATGTAAAATCCGTAAAATCACTTGCATCAAGATTCAGTTTTATATTTTCCGAACTTATGCGGTAATAATAGCGATATTTGTATTGTTCGTTATTATAAGACGGATTAGAAAGAATTACGTCCGTATATAAAGTTTTATAATAATGAGCTTTTAAAACATAAAAATCCGCTTCTTCCGGAGTTTTATAATTTCCGTTTGCATCCGGCTTTATTGCTGCTCGCTCTATTCTATAAGAAGTCGCGTGTTCCGCTGCCTGCCAGCTTATAAGAATTACACCTGAATACAATCCCTGAGATGCAAAAACTTGAGCAGGCGGCTGCAAAACAATTGCATCATCATTTGGATTCATCAAATCGTAAAGATTAGATTCCTGCGAATCTGTTGACATCGGAATTTTTGTTTGAAAAAAATCTGCGCAAGAAAAAAGCGAAACCGAAAAAAAAGCAGAAACAATTATACTTAAAACTATTTTCATAAGACTTTTCATTTTGCCGCCTCCACTTAATTTTCCAGCCACCAGCCGTACTCAACAGATTTGAACCAATAATTATTATCATCGCCAATCTGAATAGGAAACCAACTTCGTCTTGTATCTCTGTCTTTTTCTGCGTTTATTATTGTAGTTTCGTTTTTTACAATTTTAAGATCAGAATCTCCTGTACAAGTAACCACAATATCCGCATCATATCCCGGAGATTTTCCGGTACTATCCAAATCCTTGATTTTTACCGTAAAAGCTTCTGTTCTAAACTTATCAAGATATGGATCTGATAAGCCTTTTGTTCTTGTAGAAATTTTTGACATAGAAACACTAATAAAAGTTTCATATACACCGGAAGGCGTAAGCATTTTTTCAGTAAAATCAGACATTGAAACTTCTGCTTTGTATTTTCCGGCTTCTGAAATTCCCAAAAGACTTCTGCCACCAAAAGTTGCAGTTCCTTTTGTAACTAAAGAAGTTAAAGTTTTATTTGCAGCATACTTATAATGAGTCTTTTCAACATCTGTTAAATCTTCAGGTCCGCCATTTTCAAGATAAAATGCATACGCAATATTAAGCATAGCCGCTTTTACAAGTTCTTCATTGGTAATATATCTGTACGCATAAACACGGCCATCTTTATTTTCAATTTCCGTCGCATTTCCATTTTCGTTTGCAAGTTCAATTTCATAAAAATGTTTTGCATCGCGCAAAACTTTTAAAACGCCGTCCGTAGTTCCTGCCTCTCCTTTGGAAATCGCCTCCGGTTCCAGAGTTAATGTATAACCTTTTTTCTTCAGTACAGTGTCTTTCAATGTTTCTGTAGAAGAAATTTCAAAATTTTCAACATCGTAATCTGCAACTTTTACACGCGGAACAGGCAAATTGTAATTTTTAATATAAAGAGCGGCAGATTTTGGACCAATAACCCGTTTTTCATAATCCCAACCGCCATCAGCAATAATAACGTCTTCAGAATAATCAGAACCGAACTTTGCAGAAAAATCTATTGCCAAAAGATAACCTTTGTTCAATTGCTCTGTTTTTTCTTTATCTGCATAGTTGTAGCGGGTTTCAAAAGTTTTTCCCAAATTTTCAATATAAGAACTTGTAAAAGATTTATTTTTTACATTTTCATACCTGATTGCATATTCATAAGCATTGTATCTTTCTGAACCAGTAGGATTGTATGAAAAAGACGTTTCTTTTGATACATTTTCATCAATTCTGTCATCTATATTTTCCCACTCGCCGGAACTTCCCGCTATTCTTCTGTAAAGACTTGGCAAAAATCCCGAATAATAAGGTTTTGTCCATGTTATGTTCTGAGTCTTTCCGTTTGCGGATTTTTCCGCCGCAACATCCAATCCGTATCCGTAAGTAGCTCCGTGCGCATAATTCAGATTTTCCGTATAAGCAACTTTCTGACTATCCAATGTTTCTTTAATGTTTTCTGAATTACCGTTATTTTCATCCAACTTGGATTTAAAATTAAAGTCGGAATTTTTAAGAATCGGCAAAACTGTATATGAATATTCGTAACCCCAAGCAATTTTCGTCTGGTTATCTTCGTATGCATCAAGCGACTGATCGCCACTCTTATTATCCATAGCGTTATCTTTTAATGTAAATACGGAACCAACACTTACAGTCGCACATTCTGTTTTTGTATTTCCGGTTCCAATATAAAGACTTTCATCTTCTGCATTATAATAATATGTATCCGATTTTTCCGGTGTTCCAGTTTTGCCATGGCGGATGCGGTTTATCAAATATCCCTTTGCGCCTTCAATTTTATTCCAAGTTACAGTTATGCAATTTGCGCTCACATTATCTTTTGTTATAGTCGTATTTACAAGCGCAGGTCCAAGCGTTCGTACAACCGCACTTCCGCAAGTTGAATCTTCCCCATATTCCGAACCAGAAAGTTTTGCAGTAACTGTAAAGAAAATCGGTTTTCCGGCAATTTTCGGATTATCATATCCCCCAGGGTTTTCAATAGTTATTGAGTTCAGCTCATTTTCAGTTGTTTTTTTCACCGAATCTATTTCAATTTTAAAATCATTGTTCAAAGAACTGTCTTCATACGCGGCTTTTAATTCATAACTTACAGTCTTTTCTTCTGGTTTTACAACTTCCGGCCAAGTAACCGTTATTTTATCATAATCAATTTGCTCCATTCTTGGCTTTGGAATTCCCAAAGTACATTTTTTTGCAGTCGGTTCAGTTGTTGCACTAAGTCCGGAAATTGCAGTTATCGTATACGTTCTTATTACGCCGGACGGAGCGGAATGTTCATACCGGGCAGTTTCTGCATTGCTTTCCATAAAAATCTCGCTTTTTTCAAAGCTTTTGCTTCCTTCTTCCACAACCTCCGCATTTTCCGCAAAATCTTTATAATCTTTCCAATTTATTGAATAACTGTAATTTTCATTATAATCCCAACTAAGAACAAATTTATTGCTCCATCCGTCCTGAACTTTAAAATTATTAACAGACGGAAGCAAATTGACATCATCTGTTACGGTAATTTTTCCGCTCTGCGTAATCCATGCATAGATTGATTCATTTGTTTCATATTCAGAAGTATTTTCCGGCATTGTAGAAAGAGAAGAAGAAATCACAAATAATGAATATTGATAATATCCTTGCTTATCAGAAAGTTCGTCTTTAGAAAATTCTATTTTAGCGTTGGAAATATCAGAAACTGACTGAGTTTTTGTTCTTACAGAAAATTGTTCCTGTCCTTCTGTAATGTCTTTAGATTCAGAAACAGTAAAAGGTATAAAAGATTCGTAAAGAACGTAAGTATAGTCTTTTCCAAAATCTTCAAAATCAGCCTTAAATGAAACTGTAAGACCTGAAAAGGAAGTAAAATTCCCCCCCCCAACGTTATTTTTATCACCTTTATAACTTGAAGTTACGGCAAAACTTGGAACAGAAACCAACCATCCTTCTGAAGTTGCAACAGAACTAATTTCCGAAGAAACCGAATTTTTGCAATCATCAACATAAGACTGAATTTTATAAGAATATTGTTTACCGCGCGCAAGATTTGTGTAATCATAAAAATGAATATGAGTATTTGCAATATAATCCGGATACGCAGCACTTGTTGAAGCACCTGTAATCTCTGCAGAAGCATTTTCTTCTATTAAAACAACAGTATTGTTTTTATCATCTTTAACGTCTTTCAATTCCGCACCGGCAGAATCAGAACAACTGAATACATAAACTGAATCAGAAAGTGTATCCGAAATTTGCGGTTGAGTTCCCAAATAAGTTACAATCGGCTCGTATTCAGAATCATCCGCATCAGAAAGTTTTCTGAAAATCTTAAAATAAACCGGATGAAGTTCATAACCGCCGGCAGTCGCTTTATAATAAGTAAATTCCGGT
The DNA here is from genome assembly GCA_964463615.1 of uncultured Treponema sp. Taxonomy (GTDB): domain Bacteria; phylum Spirochaetota; class Spirochaetia; order Treponematales; family Treponemataceae; genus Treponema_D. The sequence goes on along the minus strand of CAYXDA010000010.1, from coordinate 19,388 downwards.
AAATCAAATTTAAGCTCTATACAGTTTCTGTTTATTCCCTGCGCCGCAGTAAATTCTTGTGCCGCTCCAGGAATAACTTTATAAGCCGTTTCCGCATCCAAAATGTCGCTTTCTTCATATTTTTGCAAATCTACAGAAGCGCGGACTTTATAATAATAATTTGTATTTGAAGACAATCCTGTAAAAATTACACTCGTCTGACTTCCGTAAGCAGATTTACTTTGAACCAGATTTGTTCCGGCCGAATCCAAATAGCAGTTAATCTCATAATCAACAGTATTCTGATACGTTTTTTCAGAGCAGTTTTCCATAAACCAGCTTACCATGGAACTTGTTCCGTCTTCACCAGCAACAATTCCAGTTATAACCGGAGTTGCAAGTGTTGAGCCCAAAACTTTTTCACTTACGCCAGACAATTCACCCGAATAATCAACTGCCTCAACACAATAATAACGGGAAGCCCCCGCATCCTCGTCAATTATTATGGAAAGATCGCCGGATTTTGTTTTTGTTTCGCCGCAAAGCTGCATTTCCTCATAAGCAGTTTTAGCAGAATATATATTGTAACTTGCAGCCCCGGCAGAAGCATTCCAAGCTATTTTTACGGATTTTACACTGCCGTGGGTTGCCGTAATCGAGGTTGGAGCCGCAAAAGTATTTTTATTCGAAGAAGCCGAATATTGCGGCAAACTCGGCTCTGAAATCAAATCATTCTGACATCCGGAAAATACAAACGTAAGTATTGAAAAAAATGCAATAAAAAAAAGCAAACCTTTCTGTTCTTCTAATAAATGAAAAATCGAGTGTATCAAAAAATATTTCATTTTGCATACTCCTGAAAAACATTCTCAACAGATTTTATATAATATTTACAGTTTGGACAATCATGAGCCCAAACAGTTGCAAAACGAAGCTTACAATCAAGTTTTATTGCTATGGCAACATATTTGCAACTTGCCAACAATATGCCAACAATA
>CAYXDA010000010.1:5202-18311 GCA_964463615.1 uncultured Treponema sp. | reverse complement strand
TGCCAACAATATGCCAACAATAATGACAAAAAAACAATTTCTTTGTAAAATAAAAAAGGACGTGCAGGTTGCGGACAAGATGCTTGGGGTAACCTCAAAGAAATCCATCATTATTCTTACAAACTGTTGTGATTAATCAACAAACCGCGGAAATTGCGTAAACATCCACATTAGTTGCGCAAAAATCAGCACTGACAGAGCCTGCGTCTGCAGAGCCACGTCGAAAAATCAAAATCACAAAGTTACAACGAGGTCAGAATGAAAAATTACTTTAGCAGCAATGCACTGTTCACAGATTTTTACGAGCTTACAATGGCACAAGGCTATTGGAAAGCAGGAATGAATCAGAAAGTCGTGTTCGATATGTTTTTCAGAAGAAATCCATTCAACGGCGGCTTTTCCGTTCTTGCAGGAAACGAACCGCTCTTGGACGCAATCACAGAATTTTCTTTCAGTGAAGAAGATATCGAATATTTACGAAGTCAGAAAATTTTCGAAGAAGGCTTTTTGGAATATCTAAGAACCTGGAAATTCGCCGGCGACATCTACTCAATGGACGAAGGAACTGTAATTTTTCCGCAGGAACCGCTGGTCCGCATTCACGCAAACCTGATTGAAGCTCAAATTCTGGAAGGACTTGTTCTGAACCTTGTAAACTTTCAAAGTCTTATAGCAACAAAAACAGCGCGCGTTTATCTTGCTTCAAAAGGCGCTCCTATTATGGAATTTGGACTTCGCCGCGCACAAGGACCGGACGGCGCAATGGGCGCAACACGAGCGGCATTTATCGGCGGTGCGGCAGGAACAAGCAATACGCTCGCTTCCCGGCTTTACGGAATTCCCGCAATGGGAACAATGGCACATTCTTGGATTATGAGCCACTCAAGCGAGCTTGAAGCATTCCGCGAATACGCAAAACTTTATCCTACAAACGCAGTATTTCTGATAGACACTTACGATACATTAAAATCCGGAATAAAAAACGCAATAATTGCCGGCGCAGAACTTGTGGAAAAAGGCTACAATTTTGGAGTCCGCCTTGATTCCGGCGACATTTCCTACCTTACGCGCGAAGTAAGAAAAGAATTGGATAAAGCAGGATTCCCTCAGGCAAAAATTTCAGTTTCCAACGAACTTACAGAAGAAATAATTTCCGCACTGGTTTCGGGCAATGCGCCAATCAACAGTTGGGGAGTCGGCACACACATGGTAACCGGCGGAAACGAAGCATCTTTTACAGGAGTTTACAAACTTGCCGCGCGTCACGACAAAGCAACAGACAAAATGGTTCCAACAATGAAGTTCAGCGACAATCCTGCAAAAACCACAAATCCCGGAATCAAAAATGTTTTCCGACTTTACGACGAAAACGGAATGGCACAGGCAGACATTCTTGCATTGGAAAATGAAACGCTTGAATCCGGAAAAGAATACAGATTTTATCATCCGATGGTTGATTACAGACAATTCTCCTGCAAAGCTGCAAAAGTTGAACCGCTTTTAAAACTTAAACTCAAAGACGGAAAACGGATTTCAAAACGGCTCTCAGATTCAGAGCAGCTGCTGGTTGCCCGTGAAAATATGCAAAAACAGCTTGCAAGTCTGGACGAAAGTTTCAAGCGAATCTTAAATCCGCACATTTACAAAGTTTCGCTTACAGAACAACTTAAAAATTTAAAATCAGATTTTATCCGCAAGAATATAAAATAAAAAGCGGGTGTTACGGCTTGCGCCGTCGGGCGTTCCAACCTTCGCCTGGCGGCTCATCCTCCTCACTCCGATGGTTCAGACGCTCCTGCAATTCATAAACACAATTTTAAAGTATTGCCCGCAAACCGAAAGTTCAACCATCTGCGTTGCGGTGGACTAAAGGGTTTCCATGCCCTAACACAAATACGAACCGCTTACAGCAGCAACATTTTTAGTTTCTGCATAAGCAGCGCAATTTTCGGCATTTATTCCACCGGAAACAATAAACTTAATCTGCGGATACGGTCCTGAAAGCGCTTTCAAATATTTTATTCCGCCTAAAACCTCAATCGGAAAAATTTTCAGAACAGAAAGTCCAAACCCCATCGCCTGCTCAATTTCACCCGGAGTTGCAACACCAGGAAAAACAGGAATTTCATTCTTTACGCAAAAATTTACAGTTTTCGGATTAAAACCAGCTGTCAGCACAAACTGAGCACCGGCACTTTTCGCGCGCTTTGCAAGTTCCGGGCAAGTAACGGTTGCCGCTCCCACAAGCATTTCCGGAACATTTTTTCTAACAGCTTTTATACATTCATCCGAACCTTGCAGATTATCCAAATTGCGATAGGCAATTTCCATTGCGTTCACACCGTTTTTCAAAAGTTTCCTTGCAGTTTCAACCGCCTTTTCCGGCTCCGAAACAGAAAGAACCGCTATTTTACCAGCGTTTTCAATAAGTCCGTTCATTAAAAATTGATTCAAAAGTCTGTTTTTCAACGCTGAATTCTCCCCGTTCCGTTTCCGCTCATAAGAGTTTCAATCTCTTCTTTTGCAGCAAGATTAAAATCTCCGGAAACAGAATGTTTTAAGCAGCTTGCCGCAGTCGCAAAATCCAGCGCCTTAGCTTCCCCGGCTGAATCATCCGAAAATTCCGTAAGACCATAAATCAAACCGGCAGCAAAACTGTCCCCTGCACCAACGCGCTCAACAATGTTCTCAATATCGTATTGCGCACTTTCGTAAAATCCGTATTTACCGCTAAGAACCGCAGACCAGCCGTTTCTGTCCGCACTATAACTGTGCCGCAAAGTAACTGCAACAATACCAACATTCGGAAACTCTTTTTTTACATCATCGCAAAGTTTGCGGTAACTTTCTGCCGGTGTCGTAAAATTCTTAAGCGGAATTCCAAGACAATGCTGAATATCTTCTTCGTTCGCAATCAGAACATCCGCTTTCTGCGCAAGACAACGCATAACCTCGTCGGCTGTTTTTCCGTATTTCCAAAGTTTCTTCCTATAATTCAAATCAACAGAAATTACGCAACCGCATTTTTTTGCACATTCAACAGCCGAAAAAACACTTTCCATTGCTTTTTCAGAAACCGCTGGCGAAACACCGGAAATATGAAACCACATTGAATTTGCAAAATAATTTTTCCAGTCATATTCTTCCGCGCCGGTAACCGCAAAACAGCTTCCTTCCCGATCATAAATAACTTGACTTGGTCTTTGACACGCTCCGTCTTCCAAAAAATAAATTCCAAGCCGACCTTCTTTTTTTATCCCGTCAACCTGAACGCCATAATAATTCAACGCTCTTTCCGCACCTTTTCCTATGGCATTCAAGGGCAATGCGCTTATAAATCTTGTTTTTCTGCCTAAAATAGAAAGGCTTACCGCAACATTAGCCTCGCTTCCGCCAAAAACCGCTTCAAAAGTTGAATTCTGGAAAAACCTTTCTTTTCCGAACGGTTTAAGACGCAGCATCAGTTCGCCAAAAAGCGCAATTTCTTTATTCTCGCAATATTCGCTCATATTTTTATTCTACCTTAGTTCTTCAATTTTGCGTCAATTTTTTTTCTGTTCTGCGGATATTCAAAATAACAATAGCCGTTCTTATTTAAAAGTTTGTAAAAAGCAACTGTCCTGGAACCCGGCAACAATGACTCACATTCGTCAAGAAGTCTTTCCGCATCCGCTTTACTTCCATCTTCAAAAAATGACTGCGAAAGAAAAAGTTTTGCATAATATTTTTCCGCATCAGTTTCAGCAGACTTTTCCGCATGCAAAAACGCCTTCATCGCTTTACCTTTTCCGCCTCCGCTTATTTTTGGCGCATGAAAATACCACTGCGCAATATTTATAAGGCAAAAAACAAAATCAGAATCTTCATCCAACGCCAAATCGTAATACTTTTTTATTGTAAGACCTTCATTCATTGCAGTTCCAAGCGGCAAATACTGCAAACTGCTGCTTAAAATATCACCGGCAGTAACGTAAAGCCATTTTGAATGTTTTTGATTTTTGTGCTCTTTAAAATAGGAACGGATTTTTTTATATTGCGCAGTCAAAAATTCTTCCAAAAAACTGTCTTCCTGATTTATTTCGTACAACGCATTATATTTTTCCCAAACTAAAATATTATCCGCAGAAAGCAAGATTTCTTCGCTCAAATTTGAAGAAATTTCCGGGCTTTTTACATAATTTGAAAATTCATCACATTTTTCAGCTGCTTCAGAAAAATCATCGTAAAGCGCAAGACGCCATCTGAAATCTGTAATTTCCTGCATAAAAGATTTTTCAAAATCTGTCATAGAAATATCAGCAAAAACAAAAAAAGACGAAACTAAAAAAAGAAATGTGAATATTTTTTTTCTCATTCAAAAATTATAACAAACAACATCAAAAAAAAGCAACAGAACAAACGCTCAATTAAACAGTCAGAATCAGAAAACACAAAATCAGAATTCACAAATCTGTTTTCTTGCACTACAATAGAAAAGATGCTGAAATAATTTTCGCTGTAAAACAAAAATCTGCAAAAAATCAGACAACCTGCGGAAATTTACCAATTCAGCATTGAGAATTACAAGATTTAGATTTACGAGGAAAAAAATGAAAGTTTTAGTTATTGGCGGTGCAGGTTATATTGGAAGTCATGTTGTAAAAGAACTCATGGCAGCCGGACACAAAGTTTCAGTTTTTGACAATCTTTCCAGCGGTTTGCGCCAAAATCTTTTCAGCTCAAACGAATTTATTTATGGCAATATTTTAATTCCCGAAGATTTGGATGTGGCATTCGAAAAAGGATTTGACGCATTTGTTCACCTTGCAGCGTTCAAGGCGGCCGGTGAATCTATGATAAAACCTGAAAAATATTCTGTGAACAACATAACCGGAACATTAAACATTATGAATGCAGCTGTAAAACACAACTGCAAAATTATGATTTTCAGTTCCAGCGCAGCAACATTCGGAGAACCGGAATATCTTCCGATGGACGAAAATCATCCGCAAAAACCAATAAATTATTACGGATTTACAAAACTTAAAATCGAAGAATTCATGGATTGGTATGAACAGTTAAAAGGTTTGAAATTTGCGGCTCTGCGCTACTTTAACGCGGCCGGCTACGATCCGGAAGGCGTTGTATGCGGTCTTGAACAGAATCCAGAAAATCTTTTGCCGCGCGTAATGGAAGCCGCACTTGGTAAACGCTCTCTAAAGATTTTCGGCACAGATTACGATACCCGCGACGGAACTTGCATCCGCGACTATGTTCACGTAACAGATTTGGCACGCGCTCACGTTATGGCACTTGATTACATTGCTAAAAACAACAAAAGCCTTAAACTAAATCTCGGAACAGAAAAAGGCACAACCGTAAAAGAAATAATCGAAGCAGCGCGCAAAATCACAGGAAAACCGATTCCCGCAGAAGAAGCGCCACGACGCGAAGGCGACCCGGCAAGTTTGTACACAACAAGCAAAAAAGCAAAGGAACTGTTGGGCTGGGAACCAAAATACAGCGATGTTGACACTTTGGTTGAAACAACTTGGAAAGCATACACAAAATAAATTTAGGTGATAAAACAACTTTATGAATAATTCTGAAAATTGGCTTGGAAGCATTTATAGCGACGGTTCAAAATATTTTGTAAGCAACCCTTGCCCTAAAAAAGGCGAAAAGATAAAAATTGCTCTTCAAATTGCCGCAAACGCGCCTGCAGAAAACGTATTTTTTGCGGGAAAACGTAACGGAGTCGGATTTCCTGTAAAAATGCGAAAAACTTCCGAAAAAAACGGACTTTCGCTCTATCAGGCTGAAGTTACCATTTGGGAAAACGAATTTTCATATTATTTTATCATTTCAACAAAAAATTCCATCTACTATTACAACCAGGAATGAATAAAAAACTATATTCCGGATGAAAGCCGCAATTTCCGCATTCTGACAGATTATGTTCAGCCGGAATGGGTAAAAAATGCGGTTTTTTATCAGATTTTTCCGGAAAGATTTTGCAACGGGGATTCTTCGTTAAATGTAAAAGATGGAGAATACGAATTTGAAGGACACAAAACAATTCAAGTAAAAGACTGGAATCAAATTCCGGCAGATTATTCAAAATCTTTTTGCCTTGATTTTTACGGCGGCGATTTAATTGGAATCAAGCAAAAAATTCCTTACTTAAAAAAATTAGGAATAACCGCAGTTTACTTAAATCCGATTTTTTATGCCGCAACCGTTCACAAATACGACTGTCTTGACTATTTTCATGTAGATCCGCATTTCGGAGGCGACAAAGCGCTGGAAGATTTAATTTCTGAACTTCATAAAAACGGAATAAAAATCATTCTTGACGTTTCAATCAATCACACCGGAACCGCAAACCGCTGGTTCAACAAAGACGGAACATTTTTTCCTAAAACAGAAGGTGCTTTCAACAATCCAAATGCAGAAGAGCGAGAATACTACTTTTTTAATAAAGACAATTCCTATAAATGCTGGTTTAATGTTCCGTCATTACCTACATTGAATTATCAAAGCCAAAAGCTAAGAAATCGCCTTTACCGTGATTCTGATTCCGTTGTAAAAAAATGGCTTAAAGAACCATACAAAACAGACGGATGGAGATTTGACGTAGCAGATACAATGGCAAGAAACAATGAAATTCAGCTTCATCACGAAGTCTGGCCGGAAATAAAAAAAAGCATAAAAGAAGAAAATCCGGAAGCATATATACTTGCAGAAGATTGGACTGACTGCACGGAGTTTCTGAACGGCAATGAATGGGACAGCCCTATGAATTACTATGGTTCATGCCGCCCGATCCGCAGTTTTTACGGACAAGTTGACTTTCAGAACAGCCATGTTCCCGAACTGAAGTCACTTTCATTCCGCTGGACCGCAAAGGATTTTGCCGATTGTATCATAAAATACCGTTCGCGCCTGCCGTTCGTAATCCAACAGAATCTTTTCAACCTTTTAGACAGCCACGATATTTCCCGCTTTCATAATGACAAAAATATGAAGCCAGACTTCGTGCGCGGTGCAGTAATTATGATTTTCACATTGCCGGGATGCACAAATATTTATTACGGCGATGAAGCAGAAATCGACGGCATTTTGCACACAAACGAAGGCTGCCGCTATCCTATGCCATGGAACAAAGATATAGAAAAACTTTCTTCCTACAAACTTTATTCAAAACTTTGCCGCATAAAGACAAGCGCAAAAGCATTTAAAGACGGCGGATTTAAAATTGTTTGGGCAAAAGATTACGTGTTTGCATTCGCGCGATTTGCAGAAGATGAACTTTGGTTTTCAGTTGCTTCAAGCGACGATAAAGACAGAGAAATTGAACTTCCGCTTGATATTTTCGGAAAAAATTTTTCCGCAACGTCAGCGCCAAAAACAGATGCGCTGGAACAACCGCTTGAATGCGAGATAAAAAACGGAAAACTTATACTGCAAGTACCAGCCGGAAAAGCATTTTTAATCAGTCTTTGATTATATCCAGTTTACGTCCCTGATATTCCGGCATAAACTTCTTGCGCTCACCGTTTTCAAACTGAACTTCAATTACAACTTCTCCGGAATTCGCATCGCTCTTTACAATTTGTCCGTAACCGTAATCATCGTTGTAAAGCCGCACGCCCTTCTTCCATTTTTCCAAAAGTTCCGCTTTAGGCGAAGGCTCTTCTCCGTCCGCGCAATCCGCACCGCCGGAAATCAGGCGCGAATAAGATGAAGGAATGCGCCCCAAACATGTAAAAACGTTTCCCGCTTCAATAAGAAAGCGGCTTGGAATCATCTGCTGAGTGCGACCGTAAAGCCGCCGCATTGCACAAGTTGTTATGTAAAGTTCATTTCTTGCCCGCGTAATTCCAACATAAAAAAGACGTCTTTCCTCTTCAAGCTCATCGCCGATTTTATCTTCTCGCGGGAAAATTCCGTTTTCAAGCCCGGTAATAATAACACGGTTAAATTCCAAACCTTTTGTATTATGCAAAGTAATTAATGTAACCGCATCAGCTGAATCGTCATTCTGCTCAGCCAGACTTCTGTCAAGTTCAATTGAATCCAAAAAATCAAGCAAACCTTGCCGCGAAAACGGATAAAGCACAGCGCTGTTCACTAATTCCTGCAAGTTCTGCACTCTGTTCGTTCCGTCAACTTCATCCTGACTTCTATGATATTCATCCAAGCCCGAATCTTCTATAACTTTTTGAATAAAAACAGAAAGCCGCTCATAATCCGCCTTTTCCGCTTCAACAACATCCCGCTCTTCACTATTTTCCGCAGCCGCTTTTTCAGCAAGAATCTGAATCAGAGGCTCTTCCGGCGCTTCCTCTGATTTTTCATCAAGTTCCGCCGCAAGTTTTTTCATCATTGAACAAAACTCTTTTATTCCATCGCGCGCTTTTTTACTCAAAGACTCCGCGCAGTTTTCCGCAGAATCAACCAAATTCAAATTTTCAATCAGAGCGCCGGCAGTGGAATACGCAGACTCAATAATTTTTTCCTGCGATTTTTCACCGATTCCACGCACCGGTTTGTTTACAATACGACCGAAAGCAAGTTCATCGCGCGGATTTGCCAAAAGAGAAAGATAACTAAGCAAATCCTTAATTTCCTCGCGCTCATAAAACTTCAAAGAGCCGACAACAGCGTAAGGAATTTTGCGGTGCAAAAATTCTGTTTCAAAAGTCAAAGACTGAGCGTTCGTCCTGTACAAAACTGCAAAGTCGCTGTAATGCGCGCCTTGTGTTTCAACCGCCTTTTCAATAAGCTGGGCGCAAAAAGCGGCCTCCTTGTCCTGATTTTCCAAAAATACAAGAACAGGCGCCTTTCCTTCTCCACGGTCAGCAACCAAAGTTTTACCAAGCCTGTCCGTATTGTTGGAAACAACCGCATCCGCCGCTGCTAAAATTTTTCCAGTCGAGCGGTAATTTCGTTCCAAGCGTATAATTTTTGTTTCCGGAAAATGATTTGGAAACTGCAATATATTCTGAACTTCAGCACCGCGGAATTTATAAATCGACTGGTCATCATCGCCGACCACACAAACATAAGTTCCGGAATTTTCCTCAACTCCGCTCAAAGCCTGCAAAAGCAAAAACTGCGCAACATTCGAATCCTGATACTCATCAACCATGATAACTCGGAATCTGTGCTGCATCTGTTTTCTTATATTTTCATTCTTTTTAAGAATCTGAACCGGCCGCATTATCAAATCGCCAAAATCCGCATTTCCCGTAGCCAAAAGACGCTGTTCGTAGGCAGAATAAATTTCCGCAAGCTTTCCGTCTTTGTCAAACATAGAAAGATCATCTTCAGGAGAAAGACAATAATCCTTGCATAGCGAAATTTTGTGCGCCGCAAGATTTGCCTGTTTTTTTGTCATACCCGGGACAGCTTTCATAATCAAAGAAGCAGAATCATCATCATCATAAACCGTAAAGTTCGGATCCAACCTTGCTTCTTCAGCATAACGGCGCAAAAACCACGCACCGAACGAGTGAAATGTTTTAATCTGCGATTCCTGCGCAAGCGGCTCAAGCCTTACAGCGCGCTCCTTCATTTCATTCGCCGCTTTTTTTGTAAAAGTTACCGCCAAAATCGACCAAGGCTGAATATTTTCATGCTGAATAAGATATGCAATCTTTGTTGTAATCACACGAGTTTTTCCGGAACCAGCGCCGGCAAGAATCAACAGCGGACTTCCCGAATGAGTAACCGCTTCTGTCTGTTCAGGATTCAATGTTTCAAGATATTCAAATGCCATAAGTCTTTCCTTATTTGAAAGATTAGAAGGGAAAAGCCTTTCCCTACGGCCGCACTCCGTTGCGTCCTACCCTTTCTGCGGGGCAAAAACAGCAAACGCACCAAGCCCCGCAACGCCCCAAAATTTCACATTACAGCGTCAATTCAATCCTGCAATTCAGTAGCGTAAACAAGCGTCTCAGAACAATTTCTATTTGCATTCAATTCCGAATTGCCAATTAAAATTCCATCCAAATCAACATCACTGGCCGCTTCTATCCTAACTTTTACAAAACGCCCCGGCTTAACAAAGTCCGTTTCATTTCCAAATTCTTTTTCGTAGCGGACAACAACAGAACCATCAACATCCGGCGCCTGAAACCATGCGCGGCCGATAGCAAGTCCATCCTCGCCCTGCACAACTTCTTCTATCAAAACATCGTATTCTTTTCCGACATGCTTTAAAAGATGTTCTTTTGTAATTTCCGACTGAATCTGAACCAAATTTTCCGCACGCGCCTTTGAAACTTTCGCCTTTATTCTGCCTTTCATAGAATATGCCGGCGTATCTTCTTCGCGGCTGTACGGAAAACATCCCGACCAGTCACTTTGCAGATTTCTTAAAAATTCCACAGTTTCTGCCGCATCTTCATCAGTTTCGCCGGGAAAACCGGTAAGAAAAGTTGTTCTTATAGTCGCATCCGGCAAAGCAGAACGAATATCGTCCGCAAGCCGCAAATATTCCTCCGCGCTTCCCTTACGGTTCATTTTATGCAAAACATTTTCACAACCACTCTGAAAAGGAATATCAAAATACGGCAAAAGTCTTTTGTCTTTTTGCATAACATCAAGAATATCGCGGTTAAAATGATCAGGATGAATATAAAGCGGACGTACAATAAAATTACCTTGCAATGCAGAAATCATCTTTAAAAGCTTTGCCAGTCCGGATTCAGTTTCTGTTCCCAAATTTTTTCCGTTTTCCCATTTTGGCAAAGGCAATCGACCCGTTCCAAAAACATTGTCATTTTCGCCGGTTCCATAAGCCGCCAAATCCTGACCAATCAAATTGAATTCAACAATTCCCTGCTCATATAAATTTTTTATTTCATTAATAATGCTTTGCGCAGGGCGGCTTCTAAGCTCCCCGCGAATAATCGGAATTGCGCAGAACGAACAGTGATTTGAACAACCTTCCGTAATCTTAACAAAAGCACTGCCGCGATAAGAAAGCAGAATACGCCTTTCTCCAACACAAACGCCATCCTGTTTGTAAGTTTCAACAGGACGATCGCCGCCAAGCATCGCTTTTACAGTCGCATCAATCTTATCAAGATTTCCATTTCCAAAAATCGCATCCGCTTCCGGCAACTGTTCCTTCAAAGTATTTGCATAACGTTCTGCAAGACAACCTGTCAAAAGTATTTTTGCTTTCGGAAAATGATTTTTCGCAGAATAAACCGCTTCCAAAGATTCTTTTTTCGCAGATTCAATAAAACCGCACGAATTTACAATAATAAAATCCGCTTCTTCAGGTTCAAAAGTCTGCTCCATTCCCAAATTAATCAAGCGGTTTATAATAAGTTCACCGTCAACCTGGTTTTTAGCGCATCCGTGCTGATCTATAAAAAATTTAGTCAAGTTCAATTACCACCAATTTATACTTTCCATCAGTATCTTTAATCCATTTAATGTCTTCTGCCAAAACCTGACCAGCTTTACCAATTTCCAAATCATAAGTTCGTGCATCCGCAACTATACTGAATTTTACAGTATTGCAGTTAGACATCCACAAGCGAACTCCGTTATTTGCGGTTATTGTAGCCACTTCGCCGCTTGTAAAATATGCTTCAACTGCATCGCGCCTATCAATCTTATAGCGGAATTCACATGCACCGCGGAAACTGCCATTAATCGTAAACGGATAAGCGCGGTTATCTTCAAAAATAACCTGCTGTTTATGCGCAGAATCAATTTCTGTAGCAAAAGGAATATCGCTCGCGCTTACCGCAGAAATAAAGGCGCCCTCGCCACGCTTCAAAAGCCTTACTTCCGCACCGCGCGCCTCATTCGCAGCAGAAATATCAGAAACGTAAACTATCAAATCCGTATTGGAATCGCCGTCAATATCAAGTTCCGCTTCTTCTGCAAGTTCCGTATACAAAGTTCCAACCGGGCACTGAAGTCCGAATTCAGAAAGGGTATTGCTTACAGTAAGAACAATCTGACCTTCCGCTCCAGGAAAAATTATCTGATCACCTTTATAAAGCCGCGTTGTAAGAGCCTTGTCTGTAAGTTCGTATTTTTTAGAAATATTATCCTTGTCTAAAACAACATCTTCTGTAATTGCAGCCTTTTTCTTTGTAATAAACAGAAAAAGAACAATAAAAACCGCAACAACAAAAAGACCTATTCCGGAAAAAAACAACGGCCAAAAATATCCCGGTTTCTCCTGAATATAAAGATTTTTAGGCACCGGCGCTTCCTGAAGTTTTTTATTCTTATATAAAGTTAAAACTGATTCCGGATTTACCCCAATATACTCAGAATAATTGCGCATAAAACCAAGCATATACGCTTCGCCCGGAAAAGCACTGTCATCCTCATCTTCAAGTCCGGTAATATAAGAAAGCGCAATAGAAGTTTCCCTTGAAACCGTTTCTCTGTCTATATTTTTCGCTTCGCGCGCTTTTTTTAGAATTTCTCCATAACTTTCCATTTAAACTCTACTCCGAAAACAAAAAGTTGTTATAATTGTTCGCAGAAGAAGGCGGATCATAAATGAACCGCTGATCAGAAATATCAGAATTAAGTTTATATCCTGTAAAATTGAACACAAAAGATTCTCCGCGGGAAGTAACCGCTTCCACACGACGTATTAATTTTGTTTCTGCATTAACTGCAAGTTTTATATAACGGAAAGCTTCTGCAGAATTGCGCCTTGAAAGAACAAGTTTTACAACCCGCTCCGCAGAACCGTCTTCAAGAGGAACTGGTTCCTGCCCGGTTTCATACGCAACAACATAATATCTGCTTAAAAGCGAAAGTCCTTGCGCCGTATTCAAATTGGTCGCATTTCCGCCTTCCGACTTTACCGACTGCTGAAGAACCGCCGAATCATCAGGAAGATAGACTGTAAGCATATCTCCGTTAAAAACAATAACCTGCTCTGCCGGAGAAGTAAAATCCATTCTTAAAAGATCAGGTTTTTTATAAGAAACCTTGCCTGCCATATCCTGTTTGCCGACAAGAATATCAAAATCGGCTTCATAATCTTTCAAACTTGCATAATAATCAGAAACTGTCTTAAAATAAGCGCTTGCAGTTGTAATTGACTGCGAAAAAACGGCTGCCGCGAACAAAGAAAA
>CAYXDA010000010.1:0-5192 GCA_964463615.1 uncultured Treponema sp. | reverse complement strand
AACCTACCTCCATAGTTTTTTTATTATCCCCTGAAAAAATTTTATAATTTTTTTTCATAACGTACATTTTATTATAAGAAAATAATGCGGTCAATAGTTTAGATTTTTATATTTTTAAAGGGGCAAAGCCTTGCCCCTCGCTCAACCGATCCTCGTTTTCGCTACCCCATTCCAGAGGGCTCAAACGCCGCCCTCAACGCCCGCTTGATTTTCCGAATTACTGTTTTCATCTTTAGGAGCGGCAAGTTCTTCGCAATGTTTCGCTCCGTTAATAATGTCGTAGAATTCCTTTCCGTCCATAGTTTCTTTTTCGCGCAACCGCTCAGAAACATACTCAAGCAAATCTCTGTGCTGCTCCAAAAGTTTTACAACATATTCATAACGTTCTTCCATAACTTTCGCGATTTCGTTATCAATATAATTTTGAGTTTCCTCGCTGAATTCGCGCACAAGATTAGGATCCCCGCCACGAGTTCCAAGAACACCTTTGCCAAGCGTCATATTCTTGAACTTGTCGCTCATACCATAATCAACAATCATCTGTTTAATAATATCCGTTGCTCGCGCAATATCGTTGGAAGCACCCGTAGAAATATCGCCAAGCATAATCTGTTCAGCCGCACGGCCGCCAAGCAAAGTATCAACTTCGTTCAGCATATCCTTACGGGTAAGAGCGAATTTTTCTTCTTTATCGCGGTACTGCGTAAAACCGCCAACACCGTTAGAACGCGGAACAACAGTAATTTTATTAACCGGAGGATAATCCGGGGTAAACGCACCCACAAGAGCGTGTCCTGTTTCATGAACAGAAGTAAGCCGCAACTGTTTTTCCTTATCTTTTTTGCCTTTCTTTTTAAGACCAACGCTCACCTTATCAATAGCATCGTTAAAATCATCCATTGAAACAAGTTTGCGCCCGTTTCTTACAGCAAGAAGAGCAGCCTCGTTCACTATATTTGCCAAATCCGCACCGGCAAAACCGCTTGTTCCATGCGCAATAGAATTAAAATCAACATCAGAAGCGATTTTTACATGCTTTGCATGAATTCTAAGAATTGCCTCCCGGCCTTCCGCATCAGGAAGTTCAACCGGAACCTGGCGGTCAAAACGTCCAGGTCGCAACAAAGCAGGATCAAGAATATCCGCCCGGTTTGTAGCCGCAAGAACAATCAACCCCTTCTCATTTTCAAATCCGTCCATTTCAACAAGAAGCTGATTCAAAGTCTGTTCACGCTCATCATTTCCGCCGCCAAAACCATTAACGCGGCTTTTTCCAAGAGCATCAATTTCATCTATAAAAATAATGCAAGGCGCTTTTTCTCTGGCCTGCTTAAAAAGATCGCGCACGCGGCTGGCACCAACACCAACAAACATTTCAACAAAGTCCGAACCGGAAATGCTGAAAAACGGAACGCCAGCCTCTCCTGCAACCGCACGCGCAAGCATAGTCTTACCAGTTCCCGGCGGTCCAACAAGAAGAACACCCTTAGGAATCTTTCCGCCTATATCCGTATACTTTTTCGGAGACTTAAGAAAATCCACAACTTCCACAAGCTCTTCTTTTGCTTCATCCACACCGGCAACATCCGCAAAACGAGTTTTCACCTTGCCTTCTTCAACAGCTTTCGCGCGGGAACCGCCGACACCAAAAAAACTTCCCATTCCGCCGCCGGAATTTCCGCCCATCTTTCTGAAAAGAAGAAACCAAATCAGCAAGAATATAATAATCGGTCCCGCAAGCGAAACCAGCATAGAAATAAGAGCATTGTTCTGCTTTGTAAGAAATCTGTAGGTAACCTGCTTTTCATCAAGAAGCTCTATAAAACTGGAAAGCGGATATCCGCTCGCTCTGTAAACAGGACGATTTTCCTTTGCGGCAACTTCTTTTGCAAAAAGTTTAAGACCTTTTTCTTCAGAAGACTTCTGCGAAGAAAGCGTTATTATTTCCGGTCCGTAGCCGATATAATAATTTTCGCCAATATCAACTTCTACAATCTGCCCGTTTATGACCATTTCCCTGAACTTTGAAAATTCAATTTCCGAAACAGACATTTTTCCCGGAAAATAGAACTGAATAATTGTAAGCACAACAAGAATTATCAGAAGAATTCCTAAAAAAGGAAAATTTTTCTTCGGCTTTTGATTCTTATCCTTTTTTTTATCCTTATCATCTTCCGGTCCCCGCAATTTAAAAAAGTTGTAAGGATCAAATTCATCATTGTTTTTTTTGTCATTCTTATTAGATTGATTATTTTCGCTCATTAAAAAAAATCCTGTCAGTTTAAGTTTTTCAATTAAAATATCTTCCTTTAATATACGAAGTATTAAACAAATTGTCGACAATTTTTAATTTTTTAGTAAACTTTTTTTTTCATCTGCCGAAAATCAGAGGGGATAATGGCTCAAAGGGAGGCAAATTTTATGGCATTCAATCAGGCATACAATGCATATCAAAAAACAAATGTTACAACCGCAAGCCAGGGAAAACTGGTAGTTCTGCTCTATGAAGCAGCTGTAAAAAATCTGAACTCTGCGATGGCTTTAATGGATTCGGAAAATAAAATAAAACCGGGTGACATTGAATCTTTTACAAAATTCATTCAAAAAGCGCAGTCAATCATAACTGAACTTCAAGTTTCGCTTGATATGGAAAAAGGCGGCGACATAGCAAAAAATTTAATGTCTCTTTATCTTTATTTTAACAGCGAACTCACAGATGCTGTCTTTAACCACTCAAGGGAAAAAATTGAATTCACCGCAAACATGCTGAACGAACTTCTTGGAGCGTGGAGAACAGCTTCCAACAGCGTTGCAAACGCACCCGCAAACACATCGCTCCGACAATCCACTCTGGACATTACAGGTTAAAAAACGCCCGGAAAACTTTAATCCTAAAGGGAGAAAACTATGGCAGAACTTACACAAGAAGAATTGAACGAAAGAGTTGCAATCTTACGCAGATTCCGCACTCTTCTTGAGCAGCAGCGCGCCAAATTTCAGGAATATCTTAAAGTTCTTGAAAAGCAGGAAAATTCAATTTCAAAAGAAGACACAGACGCAATAATAAATCATGCGGAACTTGAACAGCAAGTCGTAGCGGGAATCAAAAATCTTCAGAAAGTTATTGTTCCGATGTCTGAAATTTACAGAAAAAAAGCGAAAGGAACTCACACGGAAGCGGATAAATCCGTGGAAACAATCCAGAATGAACTGGAACGGCTTCAGACAAAAGTTCTTGAACAGAACCAGAAAAACCGCGAACTTTTAAAAGTTCATCTTGTTCAGATAAGAAACCAGCTTGAAAACTTCAAAAATCCTTACAAGAACAACAAGAGCGTTTATGCGACCAAAGTTGCGGAAGGAAATCTTATTGCTGTGGAAGTTTAAAATTGCAGATAAACATAATCGCCGCATGCACTAAAACAAGAATTATCGGTGCAAACGGAATCATTCCGTGGAATATTCCGGAAGAACTTGCGCATTTTAAGAAAACCACAACAGGAAAAGCAGTCGTTTTTGGGCGCAAAACTTTTGACGGAATAGCAAGACCGTTGCCGGACAGATTCAACGTTGTTGTTTCAAAATCAGGCGGAACAAAAAATATAAAAAGCACAGAAGGCGTTCACTTTGCAACATCTTTGCACAATGCGATTGAACTTTGCGTGAACTCCGGATTTTCTGAAATTTTCATTTGCGGCGGGGAACAACTTTACAAAGCGGCGCTCAGCGAAAAAATCTGCTCTAAAATAATTCTTTCTGTTATAAGCGAAAACGTCTGCAAAGATGTTGCGGGCGCAGATGCCTTTTTTCCGGAAATAAATCATGAAGAGTGGAAAGTTTGCGAAACTACGGAATACGAAAAGTTCACGGTTTTCGTATACGAAAGAAATTGATGAAAGGCACAAATTAAAGTTCCTCAAAACCATCGGAACCGTAATTTCATAGCAATACGTCAATTTCCGTAAACTTTCGCTTCAAGCAAGTTTTCAACAGAATCGGGAAGTTCCGCAAAAAAGTCATATCCTGTTTTTTCTTCTATAAAATCAACGCTGCAAACATAATTCTGCCAGCCGCCGGAATTCTGAACGCCCTGTTCATTCGGAATAAAAACAGAAATTATCTCCGTTTCTTCGGTTATCCGCGAAAAATCCTGCTCGCCCTCATCTAAAATCAAAAGAATTTTCCAGCAAAAAGACGGAACGGACATTTCCATTTCACCGCTCTTAGTAAAAACAAGAATCGAATTCCATTCGCCGGTTCCGCTTTTTCCACCGGTTCCATAAGGACCTGCCGCAACATAAACTTCCTTTCCTGCACTTGCCTGGTTGCGCTCAAAAGATTCCAAATCCTTCCATACAATCCGGTTCAAATCCGGCGCCTGAGGAATCATATTGGTCATATAAAAAGTTTCGCTGTTTTTTTCCTCATCAGAAGTTCTGTCCGCACTTGGACAAACGTGTCCTCTGTCAAATCCGTATTTCTTATATTGATAGTCCGCTTTTTTTACCGCATACCAGCCTTCCGGCAAAGATTCATCAGGTCTGAAATTATCTGCGCGGCCGCTTTCGCCAATATCAGAAGAATCCAAATGCCAGCAAACCCAGTTCGGAATCAGTTTTTCAGAATTATACGAAAGCGTGTATCCTTTTTTTACAATCAGATAATTCGTTTTGTTTTGAATTTCAAAAGTTGCTGCGGAAGGATTTCCGAAATAAAGCGGAGAATTTTCCGTTTCTTTCCAACTGGTCTGCGCATTTTCAGACGCCGGAGCATCTTTTGCGCCATTAAGATCCTCCGAAGTTTGCAGAACATCATTTTGCGGCGCTTTATAACTTTCATCTTTATTTTGAACAGTTTGAATTTCCTGCTCATTGAAAAAATTTCTGATTTCCTGAATTTGTTCCGGTTTTAAAACAAAAACAGCAACAATCAGAACGGCAAAAAGAATAACCAAAAATAAAATAAAATGATTTTTAGACTTTGATTTCATAAGTTGATTATATGTTCAAAATTTAAATTTTAACAAGACAATTAAAGATTCAATTTTATCCAACAAAAAACATAATGACCTTTAAGACAAAATCCGTTAAATTTAAGGAATGAAAAAAAATAAATTTATTCCATTGATTATTTTAATTTCCGCAATCTTTTGCGGCGCATATTTTATATTTTTTGAAAAGCAATCGTCTTCC